>NZ_JBXAFK010000002.1:279574-288780 GCF_058793055.1 Pseudomonas sp. MPR-R2A5 | reverse complement strand
CGACGCAGCTCGGCAAGTTGCCGAAGAACCGCATCATCTGCGCTCGCGAGAGCTTTTTGCGAAACACCTCGCGGCCCGATTTGTCTTGGCCCAGAAGGTGGAAATTATGTTTGCCGAGATCGATCCCGATCAGCGCTGACTCGCTCATGATGATGGCCTCCAAAAACAAAACACCCTGCGAAAGCGTAGCCCTCGCAGGGTGTGGGGGTGACCATCTCATTAGCCCCCGGTCCTTTCAGGCCGGGGGCTTTTATTCAAACCAACATCAATACTTCTTGATGTCAGCCTTGCTTTCCAACTGCTTGCGGTACGCCGCGAAGTCCTGTTGACCCACGCGGGAAGCGAGGAAGCGGCGGTATTGCGCCTTTTCTTCGTCCGATGGGGCGGCAGCTTCGTTGACACCATTCAAGCGCACGATCACCAGGCTACCGTCAGCCAGGGTCACGGTGGTGAAGGTCGGCTTGTCCTTGGCCACGGGCTTGGGCATGCGGAACAGCGCTTGCAGAACAGCTGGGTCAATCGTTTCCTGGCTACGGGTCGCCGCTTCAGTGACTTTCCAGGCCTGGCCATCGACTGGCTGGTTCAGCGGAGTCTTGCCATCACGCAAGCTGGCGATCAACTCGTCAGCGTGAGCCTTGGCAGCCGCGCTGGCGCGCTCCTTGGCCATCTGCGTACGGATCGCCGCCGCAACGCTTTCCAGCGGCAGTTGCTTAGGCTTGAGGTGCTCTTTGGCACGCAGCACGATGATGGTTTCCGGATCCAGCTCGATGGCGGTGCTGTTGGCACCCTCATCCAACACTTCCGGGCTGAATGCAGCGGTGACCACGGCACGGTTGGCCGCAATGCCTTCGCCACCTTCACGGCCAAATGGCGCGGAGGTGTGCACGGTCAGCTTGAGGTCAGAGGCTGGCTGGGCCAGGTCGGAAGCTTCGAATGCCGCATCTTCCAATTGCTTGGTCGCTTCGACGAAACGCTGCTCGACCTGCTGGGTCTTGAGTTCACGGGTCAGCTTGTCTTTCAGGCTGGCAAATGTCGGCACTTGCGGTGCCTCGACACCCAACAGCTTGATCAGGTGCCAACCGAAGCTGCTGCGTACCGGCGCCGAGACCTGATCCTTGTTCAACGCATACAAGGCAGTCTCGAAGTCCGGATCGTAAACGCCTGGGCCGGCATAACCCAGGTCGCCACCATTGTTGGCCGAACCTGGATCCTGGGAAAACTCCTTGGCCAGGGCTTCGAACTTCTCGCCCTTGGCCAGGCGCGCCTGGATTTCCTCGATCTTGGCCTTGGCTTGCGCCTCGCTGACCTTGTCGTTGACTTCAATCAGGATGTGCGCCGCGCGACGCTGTTCAGCGAGGTTGGCGGTTTCTTTCTGATAGGCGGCCTGCAGGTCTTCGTCCTTGACGGTAACCTGGTCGAAGAAGGACGACTTCTTCAGTTCCAGATAGTCGATGACTACCTGGTCCGGGGTCATGAATTCCTTGGCGTGCTGGTCATAGTAAGCCTTGACCTCGTCGTCGGTGAGCTTCACCGCCGCAGGGTTGGCCTTGATATTGACGGTGGCGAAATCGCGGGTCTGTTTTTCCAGGCGGGCAAATGCCAGTACCTCGGCGTCGGTCACAAAACCGCTGCCGGCGATGCCTGCGCGAACCTGGCCGATCAGCATTTCCTGGGTCAGCATCTGACGGAACTGCAGACGGCTGTAGCCCAGTTGACGAATCACTTGGTCAAAGCGTTCGGCACTGAATTTGCCGTCCACCTGGAATTCCGGCGTCTGCAGGATCACCTGGTCCAGTGCCGCTTCGGAGAAGCCGAACTTGGAGTCAGCCGCACCTTGCAGCAGCAGCTTGCGATCGATCAGGCCCTTGAGGGCTGCATCGCGCAGCAATTTTTCGTCCAGCAGGGAGGCATCAAAATCCTTGCCCAGCTGTTGCATGAGCTGACGACGTTGCATGTCGACGGCCTGGCTCAGTTCGGTCTGGGTGATTACTTCACCGTTGACCTTGGCCACGTCCTGCTTGGTGTTGGTCGAAGCCTGGAAAATGGCCTCGATACCGGTGAACGCCATCAATGCGACGATGATCCCGATAATGGTCTTGGCAATCCAGCCTTGTGAATTGTCCCTGATATTCTGCAGCATGCGTCCCCCAGAAACGGTTGAACTTCAAAATTAGGCAACCGTGGAGCGTGGGTAGAGTCCGGATAGAAGAAAGGCGCATCCGAGGATGCGCCTTCTCGTAACTGGCGGAGCGGACGGGGGTTTGAACCCACACCCCCGGCGTGGCGACCCAATGGATACGTGGGTCAGCTTCCGCTCCGCTGCCAGGCCAGACCTGCGTCGGACCCGGGTAGGTAAAGGCTTGATCGAAACTTAGTTAACGGCTTCTTTCAGGGCTTTACCGGCTTTGAAACCTGGTTTTTTGGCAGCAGCGATTTGCAGTGCTTTGCCAGTCTGTGGGTTACGGCCAGTGCGAGCTGGGCGGTCAGTCACAGAGAAAGTACCGAAGCCTACCAGTACCACCGAGTCGCCGGCCTTCAGAGCGCCAGTGACGGATTCGATTACTGCGTCCAGCGCACGGCCAGCAGCAGCTTTCGGGATATCAGCGGATGCGGCGATAGCATCAATCAGTTCCGACTTGTTCACTCTAAGTCCCCTTATATATCTATTGAGTATGATTCTAAGTTTTTTGGTGAAAGCAAAAACCAGTGCTGAATGGCCTACAGACACTTAAGAGCCGCTTTATAACAAGGGCTCTAAAAAGCTGTCAAGGAAGCCCCCAGGCTTTAACGCATTAATGCGTGCTAATTCTTTCCTTGGAATCAGACTCGCGTTTTTCGTCCTTCGCGACTATCTCCGGAGCCACATCCGGCAAGGGCTCCGGCGCGTATTGCAGCGCAATTTGCAGGACTTCGTCAATCCATTTAACCGGTTTAATCTGAAGATCTTGCTTGATATTGTCAGGAATTTCCTTCAAGTCGCGAACATTCTCTTCAGGAATGATCACCGTCTTGATTCCACCCCGATGTGCAGCAAGCAATTTCTCTTTCAGGCCACCGATAGCCAATACCTGGCCACGCAGGGTAATTTCCCCGGTCATGGCCACATCGGCGCGCACGGGAATGCCGGTCAGGGCCGAGACCAGGGCCGTGCACATGCCTACGCCTGCGCTAGGGCCGTCTTTAGGGGTCGCCCCTTCCGGCATGTGGATGTGAGTGTCGTGCTTCTCGTGGAAGTCCAGAGGGATCCCCAGGCTTCGGGCACGACTGCGCACCACGGTCTGGGCAGCGGTGATGGATTCGACCATCACGTCACCGAGGGAACCGGTCTTGATCAGTTGGCCCTTACCCGGGATCACCGCGGCTTCGATGGTCAGCAACTCGCCGCCCACCTGGGTCCACGCCAGGCCAGTCACCTGCCCGACCTGATCCTGCTGCTCCGCCAGGCCGTAACGGAATTTACGTACGCCCAGGAAGTGCTCCAGGGAGTCGGCGGCAACCTTCACCGAGAAACGTTTTTCCAGCGCATGTTCCTTGACCGCCTTGCGGCAAATCTTCGCAATCTGGCGCTCAAGTCCCCGCACGCCGGCCTCGCGGGTGTAGTAACGCACCAGGTCGCGAATGGCCTCGACTTCGAATTCGATCTCACCTTTCTTCAGGCCATTGGCCGAAATCTGCTTGGGCGCGAGGTATTTGACCGCGATGTTGATCTTCTCGTCCTCGGTGTAACCCGGCAGACGAATCACCTCCATCCGGTCCAGCAAAGCTGGCGGAATGTTCATGGAGTTGGAGGTGCACAGGAACATTACGTCGGACAAGTCGTAGTCGACTTCCAGGTAATGGTCGTTGAAATTGTGGTTCTGCTCGGGGTCGAGCACTTCGAGCAAGGCCGACGCCGGATCGCCACGCATGTCGCTGCCCATTTTGTCGATTTCATCGAGCAGGAACAGCGGGTTGCGCACACCCACCTTTGTCATCTTTTGAATCAATCTTCCTGGCATCGAGCCAATGTATGTGCGGCGATGACCACGGATTTCGGCCTCATCACGCACGCCACCAAGTGCCATGCGCACGAATTTACGGTTAGTGGCATTGGCAATGGACTCGGCCAGGGAGGTTTTACCCACGCCCGGAGGCCCAACCAGGCACAACACCGGACCACGAATTTTCTTCACGCGCTTTTGCACGGCGAGGTATTCGAGGATGCGCTCTTTGACTTCTTCGAGGCCGTAGTGGTCGGCGTCAAGAATGTCTTCAGCGCGGGTCAGGTCCAGACGCACTTTGGTCTGGGCCTTCCACGGCACCTGTACCAGCCAGTCGATATAGGACCGAACCACAGTGGCCTCGGCCGACATCGGCGACATTTGCTTGAGCTTGTTCAGCTCGGCATTGGCTTTGGTCAGGGCGTCTTTCGGCAGGCCAGCGGCATCGATGCGTTTTTTCAGCTCTTCGATTTCGTTGTGGCCTTCCTCGCTGTCGCCGAGCTCTTTCTGAATGGCCTTCATCTGCTCATTCAAGTAGTACTCGCGCTGGCTGCGCTCCATTTGTTTCTTCACACGACCACGGATGCGCTTCTCGACCTGCAGCAGGTCGATTTCGGCATCCAGCAGCGCCAGGACGTGCTCGACACGGGCGGACAGGTCGATGATTTCGAGAATGTCTTGCTTCTGTTCGATCTTCAGCGCCATGTGCGCGGCCATGGTGTCGACCAGGCGGCTTGGCTCATCGATGCTGTTGAGGGACGACAGGACCTCCGCCGGGACTTTCTTGCCCAGCTGCACATATTGCTCGAACTGCGAAAGCAAGCTGCGTACAAACACTTCAGATTCGCGCTCAGGGGCCTCGGCTTCATCGATCAGCGCCACTTCCGCGCGCAGGTGGCCGTCCACCTCCATGAAACGCTCCACCGCGCCGCGCTGCTCACCTTCCACCAGCACCTTGACGGTGCCATCCGGCAGCTTGAGCAGTTGCAGCACAGTCGCAACAGTACCGACGCGATACAAGGCATCTTCGCCTGGATCATCATCAGCAGGATTTTTCTGGGCCAACAGCAGGATCTGCTTGTCGCCCGTCATCGCAGCCTCGAGGGCTTCGATAGACTTCTCGCGCCCCACGAACAGCGGGATAACCATGTGCGGATAGACGACGACATCACGCAACGGCAGGAGAGGCAATTCGATGGTTGTCTTCATGATTTCGCCTCTATGACAGTTGAAAAGTAAGCTTGAAACCAAGATGGGGGCTGCATGCAAAAAAAACAAGCTTATTGCCAGCAGTTAAACGCAGGAAAACCGGTACAGCCAAAACGCGTCCTAAAAACTAAGGGGCCCCTAAAGGCCCCTTGTTTGTAAAGCAACTGCAAAACGCTTACGCGTCTGGCGCAGCCTTGGCAGCAGGCTCACTGTTTTCGTAGATATACAGTGGCTTGGACTTACCTTCAATAACGCTTTCGTCGATCACCACTTTACTCACCTCGGATTGCGAGGGGATTTCGTACATGGTGTCGAGCAACACGCCTTCGAGAATCGAGCGCAGGCCACGCGCACCGGTCTTGCGCTCCAGTGCCCGCTTGGCCACCGATTTGAGTGCATCGGTACGGAACTCGAGGTCTACACCTTCCATTTCGAACAGCTTGGCATATTGCTTGGTCAGGGCGTTTTTCGGCTCGGTGAGGATCTGAATCAGAGCCGCCTCATCCAACTCGTCCAACGTGGCCAGGACCGGCAGACGGCCAACGAATTCCGGGATCAGACCGAACTTGACCAGATCGTCAGGTTCAACTTCACGCAGGGACTCGCCCACCTTCTTGCCTTCTTCCTTGCTGCGTACCTCTGCACTGAAACCAATGCCGCCACGGGTGGAACGGTTTTGAATAACCTTTTCCAGACCGGAGAACGCACCGCCACAGATGAACAGGATGTTACGCGTATCAACCTGAAGGAATTCCTGCTGCGGATGCTTGCGGCCGCCTTGTGGCGGTACGGAAGCAACCGTGCCTTCAATCAGCTTCAACAGTGCCTGCTGAACGCCTTCACCGGAAACATCCCGGGTGATCGACGGATTGTCGGACTTGCGGGAAATCTTGTCGATTTCGTCGATGTAGACAATACCCATCTGGGCCTTCTCAACATCGTAGTCGCACTTCTGCAGCAGTTTCTGAATGATGTTCTCGACATCTTCACCCACGTAGCCAGCCTCGGTGAGGGTGGTGGCGTCGGCGATGGTGAACGGAACGTTCAGCAGGCGAGCGAGGGTTTCTGCAAGCAGGGTTTTACCCGAGCCTGTAGGTCCAATCAGCAAGATGTTGCTCTTGCCGAGTTCGACTTCGTCGCCTTTCTTGTCACGCTGGTTCAAGCGCTTGTAGTGGTTGTACACCGCTACGGCCAGAACCTTCTTTGCACGCTCTTGACCAATCACATACTGGTCAAGGATGCCGCTGATTTCTTTAGGCGAAGGCAATTTATGCGCGCTGCTTTCGGCCTGGGCTTCCTGCACCTCCTCACGGATGATGTCATTGCACAGGTCGACGCACTCGTCGCAGATAAAGACCGAGGGGCCGGCAATCAATTTGCGTACTTCATGCTGGCTTTTGCCACAGAAGGAGCAATAGAGCAGCTTGCCGTTGTCCTCGCCGTTGCGGGTGTCAGTCATTCGTTCGATCCAAATCCGATAGGCTTGCAACACAAGATGAAGGCTTATGCGGGCTTTTTCAAGCCCGCCGGTGATCGGACAAGCCGACCAGCCCTATTTTGAGCAGCTTATATTAAGCGGGGCGCTTTTCGATCACTGCGTCGATCAACCCGTAATCACGTGCCGCTTCGGCACTCATGAAATTGTCACGGTTGGTATCACGCTCGATTTCTTCCAAGGTATGCCCGCTGTGCTTGGCCATCAGCGTGTTGAGACGCTCACGAATAAAGAGGATCTCCCTGGCATGGATTTCGATATCCGATGCCTGGCCCTGGAAGCCGCCCAGTGGCTGGTGAATCATCACACGCGAGTTCGGCAGGCAGTAACGCTTGCCTTCGGCACCAGCGGTCAGCAGGAATGCGCCCATGCTGCATGCCTGGCCGATGCAGGTGGTCGACACGTTCGGCTTGATAAACTGCATGGTGTCGTAGATCGACATGCCCGCAGTCACCGAACCGCCCGGCGAGTTAATGTAAAGATGGATGTCCTTGTCCGGGTTTTCCGCTTCAAGGAACAGCAGTTGCGCACAGATCAGGTTGGCCATGTAGTCCTCTACAGGACCCACCAGAAAGATCACTCGCTCCTTGAGCAGGCGCGAGTAGATGTCGTAGGCGCGTTCGCCACGAGCGGACTGCTCGACAACCATCGGGACCAGGCCGCCTGCGGCCTGGATATCAGAGTTCTGCTGAATATAGGAATTACGGAACATGCTCTGCAGTTACTCCCAAATAGTCATGTCTTGAAAACACATAAGCCAGCGCGAGGCTGGCTTATGGTTGTATTTCGAACGAGTTGGGCAATCAGTCGGCTTGTGGTGCTTCGACCGGTTTGACTGCTTCTTCGTAAGAGACCGATTTATCGGTCACCTTAGCCTTCTGCAGAACAGTATCCACAACTTGTTCTTCCAGCACAACCGAACGTACTTCGTTCAGCTGCTGGTCATTCTTGTAGTACCAAGCCACGACCTGCTCAGGCTCCTGGTAGGCCGAAGCCATTTCCTGGATCATTTCGCGAACGCGGTCTTCGTCAGGCTTGAGGTCGAACTGCTTGACCACTTCAGCCACGATCAGGCCCAGCACGACGCGGCGCTTGGCCTGCTCTTCGAACAGCTCGGCCGGCAGTTGATCAGGCTTGATGTTGCCACCAAATTGCTGAACAGCTTGTACGCGCAGGCGATCCACTTCGTTGGACAGCAGGGCCTTAGGCACTTCGATCGGGTTGGCGGCCAGCAGACCGTCCATCACCTGATTCTTGACCTTGGACTTGATGGCCTGGCGCAGCTCGCGCTCCATGTTCTTGCGAACTTCGGTGCGGAAGCCTTCGATACCGGTTTCCTTGATACCGAATTGAGCGAAGAACTCTTCGTTCAGCTCTGGCAGCTTAGGCTCGGAAACGCTGTTGACAGTCACGGTGAACTCGGCGGCTTTGCCAGCCAGGTCCAGGTTCTGGTAGTCAGCTGGGAAAGTCAGGTTCAGGACGCGTTCTTCACCAGCCTTCGCGCCAACCAGGCCGTCTTCGAAGCCCGGGATCATGCGATTGGAGCCCAGCACCAACTGAGTACCCTTGGCGGAGCCGCCGGCGAATACTTCGCCATCAACCTTGCCCACGAAATCGATGTTCAGCTGGTCTTCGTTCTGGGCGGCACGGTCGGCCACTTCGAAACGAGTGTTCTGCTTGCGCAGGATTTCCAGCATGTTGTCCAGGTCCGAATCGGCCACTTCAGCGCTCAGGCGCTCGATAGCGATACCGTCGAAACCGGCAACGGTGAACTCTGGGAACACTTCGAATACGGCAACGTATTCCAGGTCCTTGCCTGCTTCCAGGGACTTAGGCTCGATCGACGGCGAACCAGCCGGGTTCAGCTTTTGCTCAACAACGGCTTCGTAGAAGGAAGCCTGGATCACGTCACCTACCGCTTCCTGGCGCGCATCAGCACCAAAACGGCGCTTGATTTCGCTCATTGGCACTTTGCCTGGACGGAAGCCAGCGATCTTGGCCTTTTGGGCAGTCTGCTGCAGACGCTTGTTGACCGCAGTCTCGATGCGCTCTGCCGGCACGGTGATGCTCAGGCGGCGCTCGAGAGCAGTAGTATTTTCAACAGAAACTTGCATGGATATTCCTCGTTGCACAGACGTTAGCCGGCCGTTTCCGACCCCAGAATCAAGGGCATGCATTCTAGTGGGTCAAACTCAAGAAGTCACCCTACTGGAAACGGGTAAAAAAACAGCAGGCAATTTATCGGTACGAATGCACGAATGCAGCTCGCCCCGGTGACAAATAACAGCCAATCACGCCAGGGCTCTGCGCCAACCCTTCTATATATAGAAGAAGTCGCCGATCATCTCCCTGACAGCCCACCCCCACGAACAGGACAGGCAAGCAGTGCGGCATCATCGAGATACATAAATACGACGAAACGCCCCGCTCTTGCGACCCAGCACCTACAGCCGCCGGGTACTCGAACCGCTAAAACAAAAAAGGCGCCAGACTGTTAAATCTGGCGCCTTTCGAATATGGGG
>NZ_JBXAFK010000002.1:0-279476 GCF_058793055.1 Pseudomonas sp. MPR-R2A5 | reverse complement strand
GGTGGACGAAGGGGATCGAACCCTCGACAACGGGAGTCACAATCCCGTGCTCTACCAACTGAGCTACGCCCACCATATTGCGTTAACAAAGAAACCAAACCACTTCTTTGTTGAGCCCTACCCAGCCTGTCGGCTGCGCATGGCTTTAATTGGTGCGGATGAAGAGACTCGAACTCTTACGCCTCGCGGCGCTGGAACCTAAATCCAGTGTGTCTACCAATTCCACCACATCCGCGCTTGAAGCTCTTAAAGCAAAGGCGCCAGATGATTAATCTGGCGCCTTTCTAAATATGGGGTGGACGAAGGGGATCGAACCCTCGACAACGGGAGTCACAATCCCGTGCTCTACCAACTGAGCTACGCCCACCATATAGCGCTACTTGTGCCAAAGCTGCCTAATGGCGCACCCGGCAGGACTCGAACCTGCGACCATCCGCTTAGAAGGCGGATGCTCTATCCAGCTGAGCTACGGGCGCCTGATTAATCTGTACTCTTGGAGGATTACAAACTAAATGCTTCCAGCCTTGCAGAACAGCAATTCTGCTCGACCTTCTTAACCAGTGCTAGGCTGTGCCCGACAAGTGCGACGAATAGTATAGAGGCCCCGGAAACCCGTCAAATCTTTTTTAAAAAAAATTCATTTTATTTAAGGGGTTAGGCCAATTTGCAGACCAAGCGCCTTTGCCCTCACGCCTTGGCGTGCGAGAATGCGCGCACTTTTCTTCCCCCTCTCGATGGTTAATCACGCGTAATGACTGCACAACTTATCGACGGCAAATCAATCGCCGCCAGCCTGCGCCAGCAGATCGCCAAACGCGTCACCGAGCGTCGCCAGCAAGGTCTGCGCACGCCGGGTCTCGCGGTGATCCTGGTCGGCAGCGATCCTGCCTCTCAGGTTTATGTCTCGCACAAGCGTAAAGACTGTGAAGAGGTCGGCTTTATCTCCAAAGCCTACGACCTGCCTGCCAACACGACTCAACAGGCCCTGACCGACCTGATTGACAGCCTCAACGACGACCCGAGCATCGACGGCGTCCTGCTGCAATTGCCACTGCCTGAGCACCTGGACGCCTCCAAGCTGCTGGAGCGCATCCGCCCGGACAAGGACGTCGATGGCTTCCACCCGTATAACGTCGGCCGCCTCGCCCAGCGTATCCCGCTGCTGCGCCCGTGCACGCCCAAAGGCATCATGACCCTGCTCGAAAGCACCGGTGTCGACCTCTACGGCCTCGACGCCGTCATCGTCGGTGCTTCCAACATCGTCGGTCGCCCGATGGCCATGGAGCTGCTGCTGGCCGGCTGCACCGTGACCGTGACCCACCGCTTCACCAAAGACCTGGCCGGCCATGTCGGCCGCGCCGATCTGGTCGTGGTCGCCGCCGGCAAGCCGGGGCTGGTGAAAGGTGAATGGATCAAGCCAGGCGCCATCGTTATCGACGTCGGCATCAACCGCCAGGAAGACGGCAAGTTGGTCGGCGACGTGGTGTACGAAACCGCCCTGCCCCGCGCCGGCTGGATTACCCCGGTGCCAGGCGGCGTTGGTCCGATGACCCGTGCCTGCCTGCTGGAAAATACGCTGTATGCGGCGGAAACCCTGCACGCCTGACCCTCCGGCGCGCTGAACAAAAGCCCTGCCTGATCGCAGGGCTTTTGTTTTTTTGATCACCCGTCAATAAAGCTGCTCTCCTACCCCCGCCCAAAACGCCACGGACTGTTGAAGTCAGCCACATAAAGGACTCGCCCGGGCATCCTGCTCAACAGCTAGCCGCAATGCCGGGTTTCTCGATTCTTCGACATCCTTTTCACCCGCCATCGACGGGAACGGGCGCAACTTACCCCCACTCCTTTGAAGAACTCCATCAGGCCCGCCCGCAAGCGGGCCTTTTTTTTCCGCGGGTGGATACAAACCCAACCAATCATCGGCTTACAGCCTTTATTTAAAGGCTCTCTATCGTTTTCTGATCCATACTCTTAAAATGTAACGTCATTTTTCATATAACCCGTTGCAGAACGGTATTTCCTTACTTTTTAGCGAGTTCATCCGCGTGAAAATTCGTCTCTCTCTCGTCAGCCTATTGTTTGCTTTCACAGGCACCTTCGCGCAAGCCGCCGAAACCACTCTGGCGCCGCGTGACACCTCCAAACTGCAAATTGCCTCCGGCAGCGCCATGCTGGTCGACCTGCAGACCAACAAGGTGATTTATTCCAGCAACCCGGACGTGGTGGTACCCATCGCTTCCGTGAGCAAGCTGATGACCGGGTTGATCGTGCTCGAAGCCAAGCAAAACATGGACGAGTACATCGACATCAACATCAAGGACACCCCGGAAATGAAGGGTGTGTTCTCCCGGGTGAAAATCGGCAGCGAAATGCCCCGCAAAGAAATGCTGCTGATCGCCCTGATGTCCTCGGAGAACCGCGCCGCCGCCAGCCTGGCCCACCATTACCCAGGCGGCTACCCGGCCTTTATTGCAGCGATGAACGCCAAGGCCAAGGCGCTGGGCATGACCAGTACCCATTACGTCGAGCCCACCGGCCTGTCGATCCACAACGTGTCGACCGCCAGGGACCTGAGCAAGCTGCTGGCCTATGCGCGCAAATACCCGATGCTGAGCCAGCTGAGCACCACCAAGGAAAAAACCGTGGCGTTCCGCAAGCCCAACTACACCCTGGGCTTCTCCAACACCGACCACCTGATCAACCGCGCCAACTGGGACATCAAGCTGACGAAGACCGGCTTCACCAACCAGGCCGGTCACTGCCTGGTGCTGGTAACCAGCATGGGTAACCGCCCAGTGTCGCTGGTGATCCTCGACGCCTTCGGCAAATTCACCCACTTCGCCGATGCCAGCCGCATTCGCAACTGGGTCGAAACCGGCAAGAGCGGTTCGGTGCCGGATGTGGCATTGCGCTACAAAGCCGATAAGAACCTGAAGAACCGCGCCAACGCGGCAGAGGTTCGGCGCTGAACCAACCCGCCAGGACAAGGTGTCACCTTGGCGGATGCCCCGACTCGCTCGGGGCATTTTTTTGTCCGATAGACACACAAAACAGACTTTTGCGGGGGAGTCGGTAGCCCCAGGCCTCTGCCTGATCTGCGGCAAAATAGCGCACGAATGCGCTTTTACTTTGCGCAGGAACTGCCGCTAAATGTTCATCCCTTTCAGTCGACGTCTTTCATGGCTAGCTTCAAACGCATAAGCCCCTGGATCGCCTGCCTTGCCGTGCTGCTCAACATGCTGGCCATGCCGCTCGGCCGTGCCCTGCAGCCACCGGATATGGGGCTGTTGCTATGGGGCGGATTCTGCTCGGGGGGCACCTCGCAGGCATTACCTCCCAGCTTGAGCAAGCTGATCGACCCACTCCAGTCAGCCCCGTCCAGCAGCCCCATGAAACACAGCGATTGCTGTTGCGGCCATGCCGGGCTGGCGGCACTGCCCTCCGACTACTATCGACATTTCCTGCCGCGCTACGCGCTTGCCATCGCCCTCGTCAACCCTGAGCTGCCGACGCTGCACCCCAGGATTCGCTGGCCCAGCCTGAGCCCACGCGCCTCCCCCACCGCCTGATCGACACCTGCACCCACCTAGGTGAGGTGCGCTCTTCTTTTTCACCGCCCACTGAGGTGGTTGAACCCCTTTGAAGTGTCTTGTTTATCAGGAAGTGTGCGTTATGCCTGCTCCATTGACTTTGCCGTGCGCAAAGCGCGTTTGCGTGTCCCGATCCCTATGGCCGCTCTTGTCGGTCGGTTTGTTCGCCATCAACCCGCTGCTCCTGGCTTTAGCCGAAGCCAGTAGAACCGAAGACTCAACCCTCACCCTCGGCACCGTCACGGTCCAGGGCGCCACCGACAGCAATGGCCCGCTGAGTACCAGCAGTGTGCTCAGCTCAGTGGATGTGCTCGGCGCCGATATCCTCGAAAAAATGCCGGTCAACTACAGCTGGGAGTTGTTCAGCCGTGCGCCGGGGGTGATGCTCACCGAATTCAACCAAGGCACCACCTCCGGCAAGATTTCCTTTCGCGGTTTTAACGGCGAAGGTGAAGTCAACGCGGTGAAGTTGCTGATCGACGGCATTCCGAGCAACAGCAACGACGGCAATATGCCGTTCATGGACATGATCTTCCCCATGGAGCTGGACAGCATAGAAGTGGTACGCGGTACCAGCGATGCGCGCTACGGCCTGAACAACATCGCCGGTAATGTGAACATGCTGACCCGCACCGGTGGCGACTACACCAAGGCACGTATTCGCTATGGCAGCTACAACACGCAGGAGACCCAGCTCGCCAAGGGCATCGAAACCAGCAACTGGACGCAGAATTACTTCTTCGCCTACCAGAAATCCGACGGCTACCGCGATCACGCCCAGGCAGACAAGTTTTCCATGGCCGGCAAATGGTTCTATACCCCGGACGACAACCGCTACCGTATCGGCCTGATCGCCCGTCACTACGAAACCGAGGCGCAGGAACCCGGCTACCTGAGTGAAGAGGACGCCCACCAGCACCCGACCATGACCAACAGCTACAACGCCACCGACAAAGGCACGCGGCGGATGAACCAGCTCAGCGTGCACTTCGACACTGAGCTGTCCGACACCTTGGCCTGGGCGGCGAAAACCTACGTCAACACCTTCGACGACCGGCGCTGGACGCAATATTGGCGCACCAGCGCCCAGCAAGAGCGCGATGCGTACGAAACCCAATACGGCGCCCTCACCTCCCTGACCTGGCGCCCTGAAGTCAGCTGGCTGTATGACTTCGCCCTGGAAGGCGGCGCGGACATGCAGCAGCAACACAACAAAAGCGAGCGCTACCGCACCAAGGACCGGGTCCGGCAGGCCCAAACCCGTGACCAGCAATTCGACTTCGATACCTACGGCGCCTACGTGCAGGCCGAGATCAAACCGTTCGAGTCGCTGAAGATCATCCCGGCCTATCGCGTCGATAAGATCCAAGGCGACTTCACCAACGAAATGACCGGCCTGGACTACGCCATCAATGACTATGGGCTGATCAAACAACCCAAGCTCAGCGTGGTGTATTCACCGTGGGACGTTGCCAGCGTCTATGCCAACTGGGGCCGTACATTTCAGATGGGTACCGGTGCCGCGGCCTACAAGATTCCGCCAAGGGATACGGATCTCGCGCCGTCCATCAACGAAGGCTGGGAAACCGGCATCAAGTTCACGCCCGCCGATTGGATCGACGGCCGCGTGGCTTATTGGCAACAAAAGGCCAGTGGCGAAGTCAGTCGTCGACTCAACGACCCGAGTGGTGAGTCGGATAACGTCGGCCAAACCCGGCGCTGGGGTTACGACGCGCAGGTGAACCTGCACCCGAACGAGCGTACCGATCTCTGGATGGCCTACGCCTGGCAGTACTCGAAAATACTCCAGCCCAGTTCAACCTTGCCCAACAGCAAAGGCCAGGAGATCGACCACATCCCTCATCACCTGTACAACGCCGGGGTCAGCTACAAGGCGACCCCCGCCCTGCAATTGACGGCGTGGATGAATGGCCAGACGAATTACTACCTTGAACGCGAAAATACCCGGGGGACTTACGGTGGCTACGTCCTGATGAACCTCGGCGCCAGTTACCGGGTGACCGAGTCGGTCAGTGTCGATCTGCAGCTGAAGAACCTTACCAATCGCTACTATGAATACGTCTGGTACGACCCGGACGGTGCCCAGGCTTCGCTGCATTCACCCGGTGACGGGCGAGCGTTGTATACCGGCGTCAGTGTGGATTTCTGAGGCAAGCAGTCGCTGGGGCTCAGTCAACGTTCAGGTCGGCAGGCGCAAAAACTGAACGTTGACTTCGAACCCGTCATCCCTGCCGGCTGCGGGCGAAGCCAGGGTCATACGCGCCTTGACCCCTTGGACGATGGTCTTGGCAATGGCCAGGCCGAGCCCTGTGCCGCTGGCTTCGCTGCTACCGCGCACAAAACGCTCGGTCAGGCGCTGTAACACTGGCGCAGGCACAGCCGGCCCGCCATTGACCACCCGCAGCAGCGCCTGGTCCGTCAGGCTGACTTCAACCGGTTGGTCCACCGCCCCATACTTCAATGCATTCTCGATCAGGTTGCGCAGCAGAATACCGAACGCGTCCGGGTCAATCGCCGCATACACACTGCCCTGGGTAGGAAGCTGCAAGCGGATGCGCTGACCGCTGCTGCGATTCCATTCATCGACCCCATGGGCCAGCAAGGGGATCAGGTCCTGGGGCGCCTCGGACAACAGCCCGCCGCCCTCGGCCTTGGCCAACTGCATGAGCTTTTCCGACAGCCGTGCCAGCTCGCGCAATGAGTTTTCGATCTTCGTCGCACGCATGCGTAATGGACCTTCCGGCGCTTCCTGGCGCAGGCGCTGGATCTGCGCCAACGTCGCGGCCAACGGGGTGCGCAATTCATGGGCACTGTTGGCGGTGAAGCTACGCTCGGCCTCCAATGCCTTGCGCAGGCGCTCCAACAGGTGGTTGACCGCGTCGGCCAACGGGTCGATTTCTGCCGGCAACCGCGCCACGCTGATCGGCGACAAATCCCCCACCCCTCGGGCTTCCACGGCACGGCGATAGGCCAACACGCTACGCAGGCTGACGCGCACAAACAGCCAAGTGCCCAACAAGCTGATGGGGATCAACGCCAATAGCGGCAGCAACAAAGCAAACAAGGCTTCCCGCGCCGCCTCGCGGCGATGCCCCAGCGGCTCGGCGATCTCAATGAACAACGTATTGCGCAGCGCACTCGCACCATACAGCCGGTACTTTTTCGTGGTAGAGAACCCTTCGCGCGGCGAGTCGTTGAATATCTTCGGGTTGGCGTCATGGGACTGCATCAGGATCTGGCCCTGGGCATCACGCACCAGGTAGGTCAGATACTCCTTGTGCATCTTCAAGGTTGCGATGTGCTGGGCGGTGCGCGGTTCTTCGCGGTTGCTGATTTCCAGCACGGCCAGGGGCAGGATGCGTTGCGCGGTCTCTTCCAGGGCACTGTCGAACGCTTCGTTCAACTCATGTTGCACCACCAGCCAGGCGCCGACGGTCGCGCCCAGCCAGAGCAAGGTCATGCCCAGGGTCAGTCCCAGGCCAAGGCGCCTTTGCAGGCTGATCGGCGACTTCATACGGTCATCAACCGATAGCCCATGCCGCGCACGGTTTCCACCAGCTCACGCCCCAGTTTTTTACGCAGGCGGCTGATGTAGACCTCGATGGTGTTGCTCTCGATTTCGGCGCCAAAGGCATACAAGCGCTCTTCGAGCTGCGACTTCGACAGCAACGCCGTAGGGCGCTGCACAAACGCCTCGAACAGCGCCCACTCGCGTGCCGTGAGGTCAATGGTGACGCCGGCGCGCTGCACGGTGCGCGCGTTCATGTCGACCTGTAATTCACCGAGCCTGATCAGCGGGTTCGGGTTGCCGCTGTAGCGGCGGGCCACCGCGGCCACACGGGCCGAGAGTTCAAACAGGTCGAACGGTTTGACCAAGTAGTCGTCGGCGCCGGCATTCAGGCCGGCGATGCGGTCGGAAATCTGGTCCTGGGCGGTGAGGATGATCACCGGGGTCACGTTGCCAGCCGAACGCTGCTGGCGCAAAAAGTCCAGCCCGCGACCGTCAGGCAACATCAGGTCCAACAGAATCAGGTCATACGGCGTGGTGCGCACACTGGCGCTCGCATGCTCCAGTCGCTGCACCCAATCGACGGCGTGGCCGTCATCGGCAATCTGTTCGCGTACCGCCTCGCCCAGCCCAGGTGCGTCCTCGACCAATAAAACGCGCATCTGGCACCTCCTCTGATGGTTGTCGTGCAGCACCCTAGCGGCCTTACCTGACGTGAATCTGAAGATTCAGCCGGTTGTCAGGAATGCCCCCTAGGGTATGCCGCACAGGCCCATCGAATCGGAGATAGATCATGAAACCCGCTTTTATTGCCAGCACCGCCCTGCTGAGCGTCCTGCTCGGCGGGTACGCCCTGGCCGATGATGACTGCCGCGAGCCGGTCAACGACTGGCAACCGCGCGAAACCTTGCGCCAGCAGGTCGAGCAGCAATACGGCTGGAGTGTGCAGCGCATCAAGGTCGACGACGGTTGCTACACGCTCAAGGCCACCGACCGCAAGGGCAATGCGATCGAAGCCAGCTACGCACCCGCCTCGCTTCGCCTGCGCAAACTGGAAATCCATTTCGGCGACAACGGCGACGCACGGGATTACCTCGACCGCCCTGGTGCTCAATGAGCCTGACGCTTTCCAAGGCTTTCAGGTTGCTGTCAGCCAGCAGGTCCAGGCTTTCGCCACAACGCTCAACCAGGACATCCCCATGAAAACACTCTTCGCTGCAACCTGCCTCGCCGGCGCCCTTGCTCTCCCGAGCCTGGCCCAGGCCCGAGAAGTCACCCTGACCACCCAGCTCAAGCCCTACAGCGGCAACGGTGCGTACCTGGCGATCTATGTCACTGACGCCAACGGCCAGTACCAGAAAACCCTCTGGGTGGCCGGCAAGAAAGCCAAGTACTACCGCCACCTGAGCGACTGGGCCCGTGGCAGCGGCATGAACCCGAGCGAGTTTGACGGGCTCAGCGGCGCCAGCGTCGGCAGCGGCGACACCCTCACCGTCAGCGTTGAACTGGCCGACACCTTGATCGATGCCGGGTATCAGATCCGTATCGACAGCGCCGTGGAAGACAAACGCGACAGCCGCGCCGACGTCAGCGTTGCCCTGACATCGAGCGGGTCGAGCAAGCCGGTCAGCGGCAACACTTACGTCGAGTCGTTTACCTACGCCCTGTAGTACTCGCCACTTCTGGAGGCTGAACATGCTTCGCCAGTTCCACTCACTGCCCGGACTGATCGCCGCCCTGCTGGTCATGATCATGGCCATCAGCGGCGCAGTGTTGTCCGTCAACCCAGCGCTGGAACGCCTGCACAGCACGTCAATCGAGGCCGGGCAGCTCAATGTCGGCCAGTTGGCCGGGCGCATCGCCCAGCATTTTCCGGGGGTGGAGCAGATTCAGCGCACCGCGTCCGGGACGTTGATCATCTACTACACCCAGGACGGCCAGGCCGCTGCGCAAACGGTCGATCCACTGACGGGCGAGGGCCTTGGCCCCTACGAACCGTCGGCCGTTTCGCGCTGGGTCAAAGACCTGCATCGCTCGCTGTTCATGGGCACCGCAGGGCATGGGGTCGCGGGTATCGGCGCGTTTTTCATGCTGATCCTTTGCGTGTCTGGCGCGCTGTTGCTGGCGCGCCGCCTGGGCGGCCTGCGCAACCTGCTGCGACCGCTGCGGGGCACGTTCAGCCAACGCTGGCATGCCGAAGTCGGGCGCCTGGCCGTGCTTGGCCTGCTGCTCTCGGCCCTGACGGGGCTCTACCTGTGCGCCACCACCTTTGGCCTGGTCGCCGACGGCAGCCAGAGCGAGCCGGCCTTCCCGACCGCCATCAGCGCCGGCGTGGCGCAACCGGTGGCCAACCTGCAAGCCTTGCAGGCCACCGACCTGAATGACCTGCGCGAACTGGTGTACCCGAGCCCCGGTCACCCGCAGGACGTGTTTTCCCTGCGTACCGCTCAGGGCGATGGCTACGTGGACCCGGTCAGCGGCGCGTTGGTGTCTTATCAGGCCCATGATTCGCTGCATGACCTTTACCAATTGATCTATCAATTGCACACCGGTGAAGGCCTCTGGTGGCTGGGCTTGTTCCTTGGCCTCTGCGCCCTCAGCGTGCCCCTGATGAGCGTGACCGGCATGCTGCTCTGGTGGCGCCGCCGCAAGGCCGGCCCGCGTATTCGTCATAACAGCCCTGCCCACGCCGCCGACAGCGTGATTCTGGTGGGCAGTGAAAACAACACCACCTGGGGCTTTGCCAGCACCTTGCATGACGCGCTGCACCAGGCCGGCCATCGGGTGCATAGCGCAGCGATGAATGAATGGACAGGGGATTACCGCAGCGCGCAGCGGGTATTGATCCTGACGGCCACTCATGGCGACGGCGACGCGCCCGCCTCGGCCACACAGTTCCTCAAACGGCTGGAGCAATGCGCGATCAAACCCGGCCTGCCTTTTGCCGTACTGGGTTTTGGCGATCGACAGTTTGCGCAGTTCTGCCAATACGCCCACGTCGTGCAGGCCGCCATGGAGCAGGCCGGCGGCGTGGCGTTATTGCCACTGGAGAGCATCAACCGCCAGTCCTCCCAGGAGTTCATGCGCTGGGGCCTGGACCTGGGTGAAGTCCTCGGGCAGGCGTTGAAACTGGTCCACAACCCCGAGCGACCACGTACCCATCAACTGGTACTGGCCGAATGCACTGTCTATGGCGAGCAAGTACAGGCACCGACCCACGTCCTGCGGTTCAAGGCACCCGGCGGGCTGCCGCGTTTCCAGGCCGGCGATCTGGTCGGCATCTACCCGCCGGGCAGCCCGTTGCCACGTTTTTATTCGCTGGCCAGCAGCCGTGACGATGGCGTACTGGAGATTTGCGTGCGCAAACACGAAGGTGGGCTGTGCTCAGGTTTCCTGCATGGCCTGGCAATCGGCGCGTCGATCGAAGCCTTTATCCAACCCAACCCGCAATTTCGCCCGGCGTCGGGTGCACACCCGGTGATCCTGATTGGCGCGGGTACCGGCATTGGCCCCCTGGCCGGTTTTATTCGCAACAACAAGGCCAGGCACCCGATGCACCTGTATTGGGGCGGGCGTAACCCGGCGTCGGATTTCCTCTATGAACCGGAGCTCAACCGTTACCTGGCCGACCACCGCCTGACCACGTTACGCGCCGCGTTTTCCCAAGTGCAGGACCGCAGCTATGTGCAAGACCGGTTGATCAACGATGCCCTGGCGTTGCGGCGGCTGATTGAAAAAGGCGCCCAGGTGCTGGTGTGTGGCAGTCGCGAGATGGCCAAAGGCGTGATGCAGGCCCTGGATGAAGTACTGGTGCCACTCAACTTGAGTGTGCAAGCCCTCAAGGCACAAGGACGCTACCGTGAAGATGTCTACTGATAGCCAACGCTACAGCCTCAATGGCGAGACCATGGGCACGCGCTACAGCGCCGTGTTCTATGCCGAGGCGGGCCTCGACATCGAGGCGATCAGCCGCAGCCTGGCCCAGGCCGTGGAGCGGGTGGACCAGCAAATGTCCCTCTGGAAAGCCGATTCCGACCTCAATCGCCTCAACGCCGCCCCCGAGCAGACCTGGCTGCCGGTGCCCAAGGAACTGGCCAGCGTGTTGGCGACAGCACTGCGGGTCAGCCAGCAATCCGCCGGCGCCTTCGACATCGCGGTCGGTGACCGGGTCGAGGCCTGGGGCTTTGGCCCCGGCGCACCCACGATCACCGCACACAACGTCGACACCCTGGCGCCACGCCCCCGCCTGAGCGCCCATGGGGGGTTGACGGTGGACCTGCAACGACATCAAGTACGCAAACACGCGCCGCTGCACCTGAACCTCAACGCGATCGCCAAAGGCTTTGGCGTCGATGAACTGGCACGCTGCCTGGACGGTTTCGGGCTGACCCGCTACCTGGTCGGTATCGACGGCGAAATGCGGGCCCGAGGCGTGAAGCCGGATGCCCAACCTTGGGTCGTGGCCATTGAAAAGCCGTGCCGGGGCCGGCGGGAAGTCATGGGCGTGATGGAGCTCTGCGATGCCGCCATCGCCACCTCTGGCGACTACCGGCACTGGGTTGACCTCGAGGGGCGACAGTATGCTCACACCCTTGACCCGGCCACTGGCGAGCCCTTGTGCAATACGATCGCCGCCGTCACGGTGGTAGCCGCCTCGTGCATGCTTGCCGATGCCTGGGCCACGGCGTTGATGGTGCTCGGCGAGATCGAAGGCCCACGCCTGGCGCAGGCGCGCGGCATGGACGCGCTGTTCGTGCTGCGCGAGGGTGACCAACTCAAGGAAATATCGATTGTCGACGGCATTCTGCAGGCGCAGATTGAGAACCGTCCGATCCAAACACCGCCCACGAACACGAGTCCCGCTCAACCATGAAATTCATGCACCGGCACACCGAGTCCCATCGCAGTGATCGTATCGGCTGGCTGCGCGCCGCAGTCCTGGGGGCCAACGACGGTATCGTCTCCACCGCCAGCCTGCTGATCGGCGTCGCTGCCGCCAACGCTACCCACGCTTCGCTGCTCGTCACCGGCATGGCCGGGTTGGTGGCGGGCGCAATGTCCATGGCGGCCGGCGAATACGTTTCCGTGCATTCCCAAGCCGATACCGAGCGGGCCGACCTGTCACGGGAACGGGCGGAGCTGGCGAGCAACCCGAAGGCCGAACATAGCGAGCTTGCCCACATCTACATGCACCGCGGGGTGTCACCCGAACTGGCCCACCAGGTCGCCGATCAATTAATGGCACACGACGCCCTGGGCGCACATGCGCGTGACGAGTTGGGCATCAGCGAGGCACTCACGGCCAAACCGCTGCAAGCGGCACTCGCCTCGGCCGCCAGTTTTGTGGTCGGTGCCGCATTGCCGCTCGCGGTAACGGTGATCGCGCCGCCCCACAGCGTGGTGCCGTGGATATCCGGCATGTCCCTGCTGTTTCTGGCCAGCCTGGGCGGCGTCGCGGCCAAGGCCGGCGGAGCAAGCATCATCACCGGCGCTTGGCGAGTGACCCTGTGGGGGGCACTCGCCATGGGCGTTACGGCGACCGTAGGAGCGCTGTTTGGCGCGGTGGTGTAGGTGGCGCTTACTTTTTCTCAGCCAACACCTTGAGCGCCTGCGCCGCTGCCTGCTCCTGCCCGGCCTGGGCAGTGGCGTTGGCGGCTTCACGCCAGCGTTGTGCGTCCACGTTGGCCGGCAACTGGCTCGGGCGCTGGGTCAGGATGGCCCAGTGTCCGGCGCTCTTCCACGCCGATTCAAAATCACTGAAGCCCATCAACAGTCGCCGGTCCATGCCTGAACGCAACAACACGGTGCTCTTCTGCTGGTTAAAGCCGACGACCACCACGTAGTGTGGTTCAGACCAGAACCGGCCACTGATGCGCGCCATCACCGGGTAGCCCGCCGCCACCTGCGCCAGCACCGCGGTCAGCTTGGCATCCAGCGGGTACACCATCAGCCCGTACTCACGCGCCAGCACCTGCATGTTGCGCTCCAGATCAGCCTGCGCAGCGGGCAAGCGCAGCGGTTTATCGAGCAAGCCCGGTGTCATCACAATGCCTTGTTGCGACAGCATGCTGGCTAATGCCGTAGGACCGCTCTGATAGGCATCGCTGCGAAACGTCGGGACGCCATTGAGTTCAACGCGCTCCGGCAAGCCCGCAAGCTTCGACGGATGACCGGAACAGGCCGCCAGCCCGAGGGCACAGGCCAGCAACCAGGATGTTTTAACGTTCGACCGTAACCGCAATTTTTTTACTCTCTTGATCAACTGTCGGTGAGGGGCCTGATCATAGCCCAATCGCGCCGACAGTAAACCGCGGGCAATGGCGTTCTCTATAGCCGAGAACCCCAGTAAACACGCGGTGATAGAGCAAACAAGTTGGATGGACACGACCATTGGTCAATAGCAGGCAACCGCCGGGTAGCTAGACTGTCCATTGAGAAGACTGTGTGTGCCCCCTACGGGGCGAAGGAGGCCCGAATGAGCCTTGCAACAACGATTGTCCTGTTGATCTGCGGTTGGCTGGCGGTAGCCGGCGCCATGTTGTGGGGGGTGTTGCGCATTACCCGCCGGCACCATCACCCCCACGCCAGACCCACTGCGCCCGCCAAGCCGCATAAGCGCGCGGTGCACCACGCCTAGCCAGGCATGCAATTGAAGTCCTGCGTCGCGGCGACTTCCTTGCCGTGACCATCCATCAGGGATGCGCGCACGGTGGTGCCCAGGCTGGATTCCACCAGAGTGTAGTGTTCACCCGCCTTGAAGTGCTTGTACTCCACGCGGCCCTGGCAATCCTGCTGGTTATCGTCGCCCGGTTCCTCCTCATAGAGCGTCACATCCAGGCGGTGGTCCCCCGGTGGCACTTCAAAAAAGCGCCCGTCATCCACGCGTTTGCCATCCACGCGCTCGGCCATCAAGTCATTCGGGGCTTCTTCCTTCAAGCCGATCCAGGCTTCGCTCGGGTCAGCCTTGGGAATCGGGCCGGCACAGGCCGACAACAACAAGACCGCGCCCAGGGCGGGAATCAGCAGGAGTGGTTTAAGTGACAGGTTTTTCAAGTTCATGGCAGGGCTCCAAAGGACATCGATCAAGGCGCTGGACGCAGAAAAGTGACTCGCGTCCGATGGGGTACAAGCTTGAGGAGCTCGCCTTTGTAGAACAAATGAATACACATGAAACGATCTTCAGCGCATAACTAAAACTTCCTTCACCTGGCTGAAAGGTGCGTGTTAGGTGGGTCGGTCAAGACTGCCGGGGTTTGCAATCCTGCTCCCTCCGGAGGTTCACGCATGCTCGGGCTGGTAAAGACCGCACTGCAAAAGCCATACACGTTTATCGTGCTGGCCATATTTATCTGCATCGTCGGGCCCATGGCGGCCCTGCGCACCCCCACCGATGTTTTTCCCGATATTGGCATCCCCGTCGTCGCCGTGGTGTGGCAATACAACGGCCTGTCGCCGGACGCCATGGCCGGTCGGGTGATCTACACCTATGAACGCTCCTTGAGCACCACCGTCAACGACATCGAACATATCGAATCGCAATCGCTGCCCGGCATGGGCATCGTCAAGATCTTCTTCCAACCCGGCGTGGATATCCGCACCGCCAATGCCCAAGTCACGGCGGTGTCACAAACCGTACTCAAGCAAATGCCGCCGGGCATCACGCCGCCGCTGATCCTCAACTACAGCGCCTCGACGGTGCCGATCCTGCAAATGGCGTTCTCCAGCCCGACGCTGTCTGAAGCCAGGATCCGCGACCTGGTGCAGAACAATATCCGCCTGCCCTTGAGCGCCCTGCCCGGCCTGGCCATGCCCACGCCGATGGGCGGCAAACAGCGCCAGATCACCCTCGACCTCGACCCGCAGGCGCTGGCCGCCAAGGGCTTGTCGGCACAGGACGTGGGCAACGCCCTGGCGCTGCAAAACCAGATCATCCCGGTGGGCACCGCCAAGCTCGGCCCCAACGAATACACGATCCTGCTCAACAACAGCCCGAAGGCCATCGATGAGCTCAACGACCTGCCGATCAAAACGGTTGATGGCGCACTGATCACCATCGGCCAGGTGGCCCACGTGCGCGATGGCTCGCCGCCGCAGACCAATATCGTGCGCGTCGACGGCCATCGCGCGGTGCTGATGCCGGCGTTGAAAAACGGCAGCATCTCGACCCTGTCGATCATCGACGGCATCCGCCAGATGCTGCCGCGCATCAACGAAACCCTGCCGCCGTCGCTGAAGACTTCGCTGTTGGGCGACGCCTCGGTATTCGTCAAGCAATCGGTGGGCAGCGTGGCCCAGGAAGGCATCATCGCCGCGCTGCTGACCAGCGCAATGATCCTGTTGTTCCTCGGCAGCTGGCGCTCCACGCTGATCATCGCCGCATCGATTCCCCTGGCCGTGCTGTCGGCCATCGCGCTGCTGGCGGTCAGCGGGCAAACCCTTAACGTGATGACCCTCGGCGGGCTGGCGCTGGCGGTGGGGATCCTGGTGGACGACGCCACGGTGACCATCGAAAACATCAACTGGCACCTGGAACAAGGCAAGGCGGTGAAGACCGCGATCCTCGACGGCGCCGCGCAGATCGTCGGCCCGGCATTCGTCTCCCTGCTGTGCATCTGCATCGTGTTTGTGCCGATGTTTTTGCTGCAAGGCATCGCCGGTTACCTGTTCCGGCCGATGGCCCTGGCGGTGATCTTCGCCATGGCCAGTTCGTTCATCCTTTCGCGCACCCTGGTGCCCACGCTGGCAATGTTCCTGCTCAAGCCGCACACGCCGGAGCCCGGTGCGGGGCATCATCCGGAAGATGACTTCATCAACCACCACGAAGGCGAGCAGCACCGCCAACCGCGCAATGCCCTGCTGCAATCGGTGCTGAATTTCCAGCAGGGGTTCGAGCGTCACTTCTCGAATATCCGCGACACCTACCATGGCCTGCTGACCCTCGCGCTGGGCACGCGCAAGGGCTTTATCGTCGGCTTCCTGGCCTGTGTGCTGGCGTCGTTCCTGCTGCTGCCGAGCCTCGGCCAGGACTTCTTTCCCGCCACCGATGCCGGCGCGTTGGCGCTGCATGTGCGCCTGCCGCTGGGCACGCGTATCGAAGAAAGCGCTGCGGCCTTCGACCGGATTGAAGCGCGGATTCGCGAAGTGATCCCCGCCGAAGAGCTGGACACCATCGTCGACAATATCGGCATTCCGCTGAGCGGCATCGACATGGCCTACAGCAGCAGCGGCACCATCGGTCCGCAGGACGGTGATATCCAGGTCAGCCTGAAAAAGGGCCACGCGCCCACCGCCGACTACGTGAAAAAACTGCGTGAGGCGCTGCCGCAGAGTTTCCCCGGCAGCCACTTCGCCTTCCTGCCAGCGGACATCAGCAGCCAGATCCTCAACTTCGGCGCGCCGGCCCCGCTGGACGTGAAAATCTCCGGGCGCAGTGATGAAGAAAACCGCGCCTATGCCGTGGAGCTTGAGCGTCGACTGCAACACGTACCCGGCATCGCCGACCTGCGTATCCAGCAGTCCACCGGCTACCCGTCGCTGCAAGTGAATGTCGACCGTATGCGCGCCAACGGCCTGGGCATTACCGAACGGGACGTGACCAACAGCATGGTCGCCTCCCTCGCCGGCAGCTCGCAAACCGCACCGACCTTCTGGCTTAACCCGGCCAATGGCGTGTCCTATTCCATCGTCGCCGCCACCCCGCAATATCGTCTCGACAGCCTGCCATCGCTGGAAGCGCTGCCGGTGACCGGTGCCGACGGCCAGTCGCAGATCCTCGGCGGTGTGGCGACCATCTCCCGCGTGCAAAGCCCGGCAGTGGTCACGCACTACAACATCGAACCGACCCTGGACCTGTACGCCAACGTGCAAGGCCGTGACCTCGGCGGCGTGGCCCGCGACGTGCAAAAAGTGCTGGACGACACCGCATCGATGCGTCCCAAGGGCGCGGTGATCAGCCTGCATGGCCAGATCGATGCGCTGCACGAAGCCTTCAGCGGCTTGAGCTTTGGCCTGCTCGGCGCGGTGGTGCTGATCTACCTGCTGATCGTGGTCAACTTCCAGTCGTGGGTCGATCCGTTCGTGATCATCACCGCATTGCCGGCGGCGCTCGCAGGGATCGTGTGGATGCTGTTCCTCACCGGGACGTCGTTGTCGGTGCCGGCATTGACCGGCGCGATCCTGTGCATGGGCGTGGCCACCGCCAACTCGATCCTGGTGGTGAGCTTCTGCCGCGAACGCCTGGCCGAGCATGGCGATGCTCTGAAGGCCGCGCTGGAAGCCGGCTATACGCGCTTTCGCCCGGTGTGCATGACGGCCCTGGCGATGATCATCGGCATGTTGCCCCTGGCCCTTTCCGAAGAACAGAACGCGCCCCTTGGCCGAGCGGTGATCGGCGGCTTGATCTGCGCCACCGTCGCCACCCTGTTATTTGTTCCCGTGGTCTTCAGCCTGGTCCACGGTCGTCACTCTACTCGCGCAGTTGCTGGAGAAAACCCACATGTCGTCTGATCACAACCCCTCGCGCAAGCGTCTGATGCTCATGGGTGTCGGCGGCCTGACCCTGGCCGCCCTGTTGGTCGCCAACGGCCTGCATGCCCGCACGATGCACGAACAATCGGTCACCGCCTGGACCGAAACCGCCGCCATCCCCCAAGTCATGGTGTTCCAGCCACAACAGAACGTGGCCGGCGACACCCTGCGCCTGCCCGCGCACCTCGAGGCCTGGAGCAAGGCGCCGATCCATGCGCGGGTCAGCGGTTACCTGAAGGACTGGAAAGTTGATATCGGCAGCCAGGTCAAGGCCGGGCAAATCCTCGCCGAGATCGACAGCCCCGACCTCGACCAGCAACTGGCGCAAACCCATGCGCGCCTGGTGCAGCAACAGGCCAATGCACGCTTGGCCGAAACCACCGCCACACGCTGGCAAAACCTGCTGGGCAGCCACTCGGTGTCGCGCCAGGAAGCCGATGAAAAAACCTCCAACGCCGCGGCCGCAAAGGCCAACGCCGAGGCGGCCGCGGCCGACTATGCACGGCTATCGGCGCTGGAAAGCTACAAGACCATCCGGGCCCCCTTCGCCGGCACCATCACCGCGCGCAACACCGATATCGGCCAGTTGATCAAGGCCGATACCGACAGCGATCCGGAACTGTTCAACATCGCCGACACCCACCAATTGCGCCTCTATGTGCCGGTACCGCAGAACTATGCGGCGGTGATTCACCCAGGGTTGGAAGCCGAACTGACGGTGCCTGAGCATCCCGGCAAACACTTCAAGGCGCGCCTGATCGGCGACTCCACCGCCATCGACCGTCGCTCCGGCACCCTGCTCGCGCAGTTCGTCGCCGACAACCCCCACGGCGAACTGCTGCCCGGTGATTACGCCGAAGCCACCCTGCCGATTCCGGCGGATACTCATGGCGTCAGCATCCCGGCCAGTGCGCTGATCTTCCGTGCCCAAGGCACTCAGGTCGCGGTGCTCGATGCGCGGAACCATGTGCACCTGCAAGACATCCATATCGGCCTCGACCTCGGCGAACGCCTGGTCATCGACCAGGGCCTGAAACCCGCTGACCGCATCGTCGACAACCCGCCCGACGCCCTGCGCGAAGGCGACCCGGTGCAACTGGCCGACGCCTCCGGAGGTGCGCATGCGCCCAAGGCTTAAGCCCCTCGCGGCGTTGATGCTGCTGGCATTGCAAGGCTGCTCGATGGCGCCGACCTACCACGTGCCGTCGATCGACCTGCCGGCGAACTACCGCGAACAGACCAGCGACGGTCCATGGCACAGCGCGCAGCCGTCCGACCAACTGGCGCCGCAGTGGTGGACGCTCTACCACGAGCCGCGCCTGAATCAGCTGCAACAGCAACTGATCGAGGCCAACCCGGACCTGGCGGCAGCGCTGGCGCACTTCGATGCGTCCCAGGCGTATGCCAGCCAATTGCATGCCGGGCTGTTCCCGCAAATCACCGCCAGCGCGCAGCCGTTGCGCCAGCGCCAATCGGATTCACGGCCGCTGCGCGGGGATACGCAGCCATCGGTATACAACAGCAACACAGCCGGTTTTTCCCTGAGCTACGACCTGGACCTGTGGGGCAAAATCCGCAACCAGGTCGCGGCCGGTGATGCCCAGGCGCAAGCGTCCGGCGATGACTTGGCCGTGGCGCGCCTGAGCCTGCAACGTCAGCTGGCGACGCTGTATGTGCAGCTCAATGGGCTGGATGCACAGCGTCGGATTCTCAACCGTTCGCTGGAGGATTACAGCCAGGCCCTGCAACTGACGCGCAGCCGTTATGAAGGCCAGATCGCCTCCGAACTGGACCTGACTCGCGCGCAAAATCAACTGGCCGAAGCCAAGGCACAACTGGATGAAGTCACCGGCCAGCGCAACCTCACCGAACATGCGATCGGTGAACTGGTGGGCGTGGCGGCCAGTGACTTTACGCTGCCGCAGAGCCAACACCTGATGACCCTGCCCGGGATTCCCTCGCAGTTGCCAAGCCACCTGCTGCAACGCCGCCCGGATATTGCCGCGGCGGAACGCCGGGTGTTTGCCGCCAATGCGAATATCGGCGTGGCCAAGGCGGCGTGGTATCCGGATTTCAGTTTGACCGGGTTGATCGGGGGGCAGACGCAAGGGGTGGGCAACCTGCTGTCCGCCAGCAACCGCTATTGGGCATTGGGGCCGATGATGAACTTGCCGATCTTCGATGGGGGACGCCTGAGCGCCAATGAACGCCAGGCAAAGGCCGAGTTTGAAGAAGCGTCGGCGCAGTACCGCAGCCAGGTGCTCAAGGCCGTGCGTGAGGTGGAAGATAACCTTGCGCAACTGCGGGACTTGCAGCAGGAAGCGCAGGATGAACAAGCCGCGGCAGATGCGGCGCAGCACACCCAGTCCCTGGCGATGAACAGCTATCAGGCGGGCGCGGTGAGTTATCTGGATGTGGTGACGGCGCAGACGGCGGCATTGCAAGCCCAGCGGACATTGCAGGCGGTGCAGACGCGGCAGTTGCAGGCGAGTATCGGCTTGGTCACAGCCCTGGGCGGCGGTTGGCAGCCTGAGGCCTGACACCGCCCTCAGGCACCGTTCAGGCTAAATGCAGGAGGACAGCCAGTTCATCCGTAGCTGAGCCACCGCTATCGGGGGCAAGCCCCCTCCCACACTGATCCTGTGTCAGACACATAATGTATAAACGCCGCTGAGCCCCTGTGGGAGGGGGCTTGCCCCCGATAGCGCCCTTCCAGACACATCCTGCCAACAGCCTGCCCATCAGCCTCTTGCCCTCCAATCTAGCCTCTCCAGGCACATCTTGAGAGGGCCAGGGAATGGCAGATTTACCCGCTTCACACCGCCTGCGCATCGGCCGCGTCAGCGAACCCAACCGCATCTACCTCATCACCACCAACACCCACGAACGCATACCGATATTCAACAATTTCCATCTCGGTCGCTTGGTGGTCTGGCAATTTCGGTTAGCCCAGTACCAAGGGCTGGCGAACTCCCTGGCTTGGGTGGTCATGCCGGACCACTTTCATTGGATTGTCGAGCTACAGAAAGGCTCGCTGGCGGATTTGATGCGGCAGGTGAAATCCAAGAGCACGCGATCCGTCAATGGCGTAAGTGGTCGCAAGGGGCGGCTCTGGCAAGAGAGCTTCCATGACCGGGCACTGCGCAAGGAAGATGACCTGGTAAAAATGGCCAGGTAGGTGGTGGCGAATCCATTGCGGGCGGGGTTGGTGGAGCGGATTGGCGACTACCCATTGTGGGATGCCATCTGGGTCTAACGTCAAACGCAGTTCAAAATGTGGGAGGGGGCTTGCCCCCGATAGCAGGGTGTCAGTCAACGCATGCAGTGACTGACCCACAGCTATCGGGGGCAAGCCCCCTCCCACATTTTTTAGTGCCTTTCAGGCGGCGAGTTTGCCGCTGGCGATGGCGGCTGAAGCGGCCACCATCGCGCGTAACAGCACTGCACAGCCTGCCGCCAGGTCATCCGGTGCCGCATTCTCGATTTCGTTATGGCTGATGCCGCCTTCGCACGGCACGAAGATCATCCCCGCCGGGCCCAGTTCGGCGACGAAAATCGCGTCGTGCCCTGCCCCGCTGACGATGTCCATGTTCGACAGGCCCAGGCCATTCGCCGCATCGCGCACAGCGTCCACGCAACCTTTATCGAAGTACAGCGGCGGGAAGTCGGCGGTGGGTTCCATCTCAAAGCTCAAGCCGTGTTTGGCGCTGGTGTCCTCAATCACCTTGCGCACCTGGGCAATCATCGAATCCAACCGCGCCGGTTCCAGATGACGGAAATCCAGGGTCATGCGCACTTCACCGGGAATGACGTTGCGTGAGCCAGGATAGGCCTGCAGGCAACCGACGGTCCCGCAAGCATGCGGCTGATGCCCCAGCGCCGCCGCATTGACCGCCGCCACCACCGCCGCCGCGCCTACCAGGGCGTCCTTGCGCAGGTGCATCGGCGTCGGCCCCGCATGCGCTTCAACGCCGCGCAGTTTCAGGTCGAACCACTTCTGCCCGAGGGCGCCGAGCACCACGCCGATGGTTTTCTTCTCATCCTCAAGAATCGGCCCCTGTTCGATATGGGCTTCGAAATACGCACCGACCTTGTGCCCGCTGACGGGACGCGTACCTGCGTAGCCAATCGCATTCAGCGCATCGCCCACGCTGACGCCGTCCACATCGACCTTGGCCAAGGTATCGGCCAGGGTGAATTTTTCGGCAAACACCCCAGACCCCATCATGCACGGCGGGAAGCGCGAGCCTTCCTCGTTGGTCCACACCACCACTTCCAAGGGCGCTTCGGTTTCGAGCTTGAGGTCATTGAGCGTGCGCAGCACCTCCACCCCCGCCAGCACGCCAAAGCAGCCATCGAATTTGCCGCCTGTAGGCTGGGTGTCGATATGGCTGCCGGTCATCACCGGCGGCAAGTTGGGATTGCGCCCAGGGCGGCGCGCGAAAATATTGCCGATGCCATCAATGGTCACGGTACAGCCGGCGTCTTCGCACCATTGCACGAACAGATCGCGGGCCTTGCGATCGAGGTCGGTGAGGGCCAGGCGGCACACGCCGCCCTTGGGCGTGGCGCCGAGTTTGGCCAGGTCCATCAGCGACTGCCACAAACGGTCGCGGTTGATGTGCTGATGGGTCGATTGCAGAACGTCGAGGGCAGCGTTCATGGGGATCTCCTCAGGCTGTATTTCTTATGAATTGACTTTGACGACTACCGGGCTGATTCCGCGCTTGGCATTCAAGCCGTAATACAACAACCCGCCCAACGCCGAACCGGTAAACCAGCCGTAGCTGTAGAACCAGCTGAACGCATCGCTGCCCAACGACAGCAAGGTCAACACCACCGGCACGCCAAAGGCGACAAAGCCACTCCAGTTCCACGCCGGGTACACGTCGTCGCGGTACAAACCGGCCAGGTCCAGTTGCTGTTTGCGAGTGATGAAGTAGTCCACCACCATGATCCCGGCGATTGGCCCCAGCAAGCTCGAATAGCCCAGCAACCAGTTGGAATACACCGTCTCCAGGCTCAAGTCCGAGACGATCAGCCCGAGCTTTTTCAGCAGCTCATGGGCCATCAACGCCAGCCCGACCAGGCCGGTGAGGATCACCGCCGTGGTGCGGTTGATCAGCTTGGGCGCGATGTTCTGGAAGTCGTTGGTGGGCGAGACGATGTTCGCTGCCGTGTTGGTGGACAAGGTGGCGACGATGATCAACGCCATGGCCACGGCGACCCACACCGGGCTCTGGATATGGCCGATCAAGGTGACGGGGTCGGACACGCTGACGCCCACTAATTTCACCGAGGCGGCGGTCATGATCACGCCCAGGGCCGCGAACAGGAACATGGTCAGCGGCAGGCCGAAAATCTGCCCGAGGATCTGGTCCTTCTGGCTTTTGGCATAACGACTGAAGTCAGGAATGTTCAACGACAAAGTGGCCCAGAAGCCCACCATCGCGGTAAGGCCGGCCATGAAGTAACCGGTGAGGCTGGCACCTTCGGGGCGTTTCGGTGGAATGGCCATGAGCTCGCTAAGGGAGACATTGGGCATCGCCCACACCAGCAAACCAATGCCCACCGCCACCAGCAGCGGCGCCGACAGGGTTTCCAGGCGCTTGATCGACTCGGCGCCGCGCAGCACCACCCACAAATTCAGGGTCCAGAAAATCATGAAGCCGATCACTTCACCGGTGCCGCCGAGGGACTTCCAACCGTCGAAAATCGAGCCCAGGAACAGGTGAATCGCCAACCCGCCGAACATCGTCTGGATACCGAACCAGCCACAGGCTACCAGCGCGCGTATCAGACACGGCACGTTGGAGCCGAGGATGCCGAACGACGAGCGCAGCAACACCGGGAACGGAATCCCGTACTTCGTGCCGGGGAAGGCGTTGAGGGTCAGCGGAATCAGCACCACGATATTGGCCAGCAGGATCGCCATCAGCGCCTCGCCCACCGACAAACCGAAGTACGCCGTGAGTACCCCGCCCAGGGTGTACGTGGGCACACAGATCGACATACCGACCCACAGCGCGGTGATGTGCCACTTGTTCCAAGTGCGTTCATGCACCTTGGTCGGTGCCATGTCGTGGTTGTAGCGAGGGCTGTCGAGGACGTCGGGGCCGGCGTCGAGTTCGTACAGGCCGTTGCGTTCTATGACTTGCGATCTGTTCTGTTGCATGGCCGCTCCACGGTTTTTTCGAATTATTGTTGCTCATCCCACGCTTTACGCAGGATGGCCGGAGTACCTCGTTGACAACACGACATCACGGGCCCGGCCAGCCGCCACTGCACTCAATAATCGTGCCGACCACTGACCTTCAACCCGCACCGCTTATATAACGTGCTGATGTTAATCAGCTTTCCAATTGAGCCTGCGGTACTTGCCGCGCTACTCAGGCTAAATAACGCGAAAGTTGTCCGAACCCTCAGGGCTCAATCTGGTGCATCACAATTATTTTTATTTACCGCGCCCGTCAAGCGGCATATCTCAAGCGTCTGATTTGCAATAAGAAATGTTGCTCATATTGAGAACCTGTCAAGTGCGTCAAAATGGTGAGCGTTCGCTACATTTTGGTGATTTTCAATTTTTATCCATATAAATCAATAAGTTAATATCGATATAAGCTTATAAAAAATATTCTTGCTCATTCTAAAAACTCGGGCTAGTTTCTATTCCTGTCACCGATGACAGGTTTTATGCACCCCACGGTGAACAGCATGACAACACTTAGAACTGGCACAAGCCGGTCAAGCCTTGTGAGGAACTCGACATGTCGCTGTTGATCCGTGGCGCCACCGTTATTACCCATGATGAAAGTTACCGCGCCGATGTTTTATGCGCAGGCGGTCTAATTCGCGCCATTGGCACGGACCTGGATATTCCCGCCGGCACTGAGATACTCGACGGCAGCGGCCAATACCTGATGCCCGGCGGCATTGACCCGCATACCCACATGCAATTGCCCTTCATGGGCACCGTGGCCAGTGAAGACTTTTTCAGTGGCACCGCAGCAGGCCTGGCGGGGGGCACCACCTCGATCATCGACTTTGTGATCCCCAACCCGCAGCAGTCCTTGCTGGAAGCCTTTCACCAGTGGCGCGGCTGGGCGGAAAAGTCCGCATCCGACTACGGCTTTCACGTGGCGATCACCTGGTGGAGCGAGCAGGTGCGCGAAGAAATGGCCGAGCTGGTCAGCCACCACGGCATCAATAGTTTCAAGCACTTCATGGCCTACAAGAACGCGATCATGGCCGCCGATGACACCCTGGTGGCCAGCTTCGAACGCTGCCTGGAACTGGGCGCGGTGCCCACCGTGCATGCGGAGAACGGCGAGCTGGTGTATCACCTGCAACGCAAGCTGATGGCCCAGGGCATCACCGGGCCGGAGGCCCATCCGCTGTCGCGTCCCTCCCAGGTGGAAGGCGAAGCGGCCAGCCGCGCGATTCGTATCGCCGAGACCCTCGGCACGCCGTTGTACCTGGTGCACGTTTCAACCCGGGAAGCCCTGGACGAAATCACTTACGCCCGGGGCAAGGGCCAGGCGGTGTACGGCGAAGTGCTCGCCGGCCACCTGTTACTGGATGACAGCGTCTACCAGCATCCCGACTGGCACACCGCGGCCGGCTATGTGATGAGCCCGCCGTTCCGCCCACGCGGGCACCAGGAAGCGCTGTGGCATGGCCTGCAATCGGGCAACCTGCACACCACCGCCACCGACCATTGCTGCTTCTGCGCCGAACAGAAAGCCGCCGGCCGCGACGACTTCAGCAAGATCCCCAACGGCACCGCGGGAATCGAAGACCGCATGGCGCTGCTGTGGCACGAAGGGGTCAACACCGGGCGCCTGTCGATGCAGGAGTACGTCGCGCTGACCTCCACCAACACCGCGAAGATCTTCAACCTCTACCCACGCAAAGGCGCGATCCGCGTCGGCGCCGATGCCGACCTGGTGCTGTGGGACCCCGAGGGCACCCGCACCCTTTCAGCCAAGACCCACCACCAGCAAGTGGACTTCAACATCTTCGAAGGCAAGACCGTGCGCGGCGTGCCGAGCCACACCATCAGCCAGGGCAAGCTGGTCTGGGCCGATGGCGACCTGCGCGCCGAGCGCGGTGCCGGGCGCTATGTGGAACGGCCGGCGTATCCGTCGGTGTTTGAGCAGTTGAGCAAGCGGGCGGAGTATTCCAGGCCGGTGGCTGTGAAACGCTGAGCCCCCCATGTAGGAGCGAGCTTGCTCGCGAAAAACGTTAACGAAAACGCGGGAAGCCTGATACTCAACGGCGCTCTCAGGTTTTTCGCGAGCAAGCTCGCTCCTACACATTGCGTCAGCAAATGCCCGTCAGAGGCAAAATAACCGTGAGGCCAACACCGTGATCCAGACCCTGAGCCACCTCCCCCATCCCCCTGAAGACGGGGCCACCCTCGCCAGCCATTTCACCGACCTGGCACCGCCCCTCACCGCCCGGCAAGCGCAACTGGAAGCCTCGCGCTGCCTGTATTGCTACGACGCGCCGTGCGTGAATGCGTGCCCCAGCGAGATCGATATCCCCTCGTTCATCCGCAATATCCACACCGACAACGTCCAAGGCGCAGCGCAGAAAATCCTCTCGGCCAACATCCTTGGCGGCAGTTGCGCACGCGTCTGCCCCACCGAGATCCTGTGCCAGCAAGCCTGCGTGCGTAACAACGCCGAAGAATGCGCGCCGGTGCTGATCGGCCTGTTGCAGCGCTACGCCATCGACAACGCGCACTTCAGCGAACACCCGTTCCAGCGTGCCGCGCCCACCGGCAAGCGCATCGCCGTGGTCGGCGCAGGTCCCGCAGGGCTGGCCTGCGCCCATCGCGCCGCCCTGCACGGGCATGACGTGGTGATTTTCGAAGCGCGGGAAAAGGCCGGCGGCCTGAATGAATACGGGATCGCCAAGTACAAGTTGGTGGATGACTTCGCCCAGAAGGAACTGGAGTTCCTCCTGCAAATCGGCGGCATCGAGATTCGCCACGGCCAGCGCCTGGGCGACAACCTCACCTTGAGCGAACTGCACCAGCAATTCGATGCGGTGTTCCTTGGCCTGGGCCTGGCCGCCAGCAAACACCTCGGCCTGCCCCACGAAGACGCCCCCGGCCTGCTCGCTGCCACCGACTATATCCGCGAGCTGCGCCAGGCTGACGACCTGACCCAACTGCCCCTGGCCGACCGTTGCATCGTGCTCGGTGCCGGCAATACCGCCATCGACATGGCCGTGCAAATGGCCCGCCTCGGTGCGCGCGACGTCAACCTGGTCTACCGCCGAGGCCTGGCGGACATGGGCGCGACCCAGCATGAGCAGGACATCGCCAAGGCCAATCAGGTGCGCCTGCTGACCTGGGCCCAACCCGAAAAAGTGCTGCTGGATGACCAGGGCCACGTCCGCGGTATGCGCTTCGCCCGCACTCGCCTGGAAAACGGCTGCCTGCAACCCACCGGAGAGACCTTCGAATTGGCCGCCGATGCGATCTTCAAGGCCATTGGCCAGGGCTTCGATAACGAGGCGCTGCACGACCCCCTGGCCCAACAACTGCAGCGCGTCGGCGCGCGTATCTTCGTCGATGAACAGCTGCGCACCAGCATCCCCGGCGTATATGCCGGTGGCGACTGCGTCAGCCTCGGCCAGGACCTCACCGTGCAAGCGGTACAACACGGCAAGCTGGCCGCCGAAGCCATGCACGCCCAACTCATGCTTAACGTGGAGGCTGCGTAATGGCCGATCTCTCGATTGTATTCGCCGGAATCAAGGCCCCCAACCCGTTCTGGCTGGCCTCCGCGCCGCCCACCGACAAAGCCTATAACGTGGTCCGCGCGTTTGAAGCAGGCTGGGGCGGCGTGGTCTGGAAAACCCTGGGTGAAGATCCGGCGGCGGTCAACGTGTCGTCGCGTTACTCGGCGCACTACGGCGCCAACCGCGAAGTGCTGGGCATCAACAATATCGAGCTGATCACCGACCGCTCCCTGGAGATCAACCTCAGGGAAATCACCCAGGTGAAAAAGGATTGGCCGGACCGCGCGCTGATCGTGTCGCTGATGGTGCCGTGCGTTGAAGCATCCTGGAAAAACATCCTGCCCCTGGTAGAAGCCACCGGCTGCGACGGCATCGAGCTGAACTTCGGTTGCCCCCACGGCATGCCCGAGCGCGGCATGGGCGCGGCTGTGGGCCAGGTGCCAGAGTATGTGGAACAGGTGACGCGCTGGTGCAAGACCTATTGCTCACTGCCGGTGATCGTCAAGCTCACGCCGAATATCACCGACATCCGTGTGGCGGCGCGGGCGGCCTATCGCGGCGGTGCGGACGCGGTGTCGCTGATCAACACCATCAACTCCATCACCAGCGTGGACCTGGAACGCATGGTCGCCCTGCCGATGGTCGGCACCCAGAGCACCCACGGCGGTTACTGCGGCTCGGCGGTCAAGCCGATTGCCCTGAACATGGTCGCCGAAATCGCCCGCGACCCGCAGACCCAAGGCCTGCCGATCTGCGGCATTGGTGGCATCGGCAACTGGCGCGACGCGGCGGAATTCGTCGCCCTCGGCTGCGGCGCGGTGCAGGTGTGCACGGCGGCGATGCTGCATGGGTTTCGCATTGTGGAAGAGATGAAGGATGGATTGTCACGCTGGATGGACAGTCAGGGTTACACCAGCCTGCAAGAATTTTCCGGGCGGGCGGTGGGCAACACCACGGATTGGAAGTACCTGGACATCAACTATCAGGTCATTGCCAAGATCGATCAGGAAACGTGCATTGGCTGCGGGCGTTGCCATATTGCCTGTGAAGATACGTCGCACCAGGCCATCGCCAGTTTGAAACAGGCGGACGGCACCCATCAGTACGAGGTGATCGACGACGAGTGCGTGGGTTGCAACCTGTGCCAGATCACCTGCCCGGTGGCGGATTGCATCGAGATGGTACCGGTGGACACCGGCAAGCCGTTCTTGAATTGGACGCAGGATCCGCGTAATCCCTACCGGGAGGCGGTGTAGTCCTGTAGACCGCTATCGGGGGCAAGCCCCCTCCCACATTGAGCGCATTATGTCTGAAAGAATGCGATCCACTGTGGGAGGGGGCTTGCCCCCGATGAGGCCCTCAGCCTCACCACAAGACTCAAGGCTCCAACCCAATCCCGCGCAAAATCACACTGGTCACCGTCTGGATCGCCTTCTCGAACTGCATATCCGACAACGGCTGGTGATCATTCAAAATCTTCACCTGGTGATCAAAGTCGGCATAGTGCTGGGTCGATGCCCAGATCATATACAGCAGGCTCGACGGCTCCACCGGCAGGATGCGTTTGTCTTCCACCCACTGGCGAATCTTCGCCTCCTTCATCTTGGCCCAGTCGTACAGGCTTTCATCCAGCGCCTCACCGAGGGTCGGCGCGCCGTGGATGATCTCGTTGGCCCAGACTTTCGAGCCATAGGGCCGCGTGCGCGAGCGCTGCATCTTGGCGCGGATGTAGCTGCTGAGCACCACCCTCGGGTCATCGAAGGTCTCGAAGCTCAAGGCGTCCTGCTTCCACACCTCCAGCAGATCGAACAGCACGGCGCTGTACAGCTCGCTCTTGGTGGTGAAGTAATAATGCAGGTTGGAACGTGGCAGCTGCACTTCTTCAGCGATATCGGCCATGGCGGTGCTGCCATAGCCCTTTTCGGCGAAGACCTTCTCCGCCGCCAGCAGGATTTTTTCGACGTTGACCCGGCGAATTCCGATCTTGTGATTGCCCATAAGGGCTCCCTGACAACAACATGGGCTAAAGACTACCATCGGCTCTAGACCGCGGCGACAGGCCGCAATGAAAGTTCTTACCTTCACCTTCCCCACGGATATTGGATTGGTTAGGATCGCGGTCCCTATCCAGGATCATTCCCATGCCTATTCGACCTCGCGTACCCGCCGACGACCCGTTGCTGGGCGCCCTGTGGGAGCGCTCGGTACGCGCCACCCATGACTTCCTCCCCGAGGACGATATCCAGCGTTTACTGCCCCTGGTACGCGACACTTACCTGCCGATGCCTGCCCTTGACGTCTGGGTGTATGAAGATGAACAGGGTATTGCCGGTTACATCGCCACCGGCAGGAACAATGTGGAAATGCTGTTTATCGACCCCACGCGCCGGGGCCAGGGGATCGGCCGCCAGTTGCTGGACCACGCCCGTGCGCGCCACGACACCTTGACCGTCGACGTCAACGAGCAGAACCCCCAGGCTGTGGGTTTCTACCTGCACTACGGTTTTGTCCAGGTCGCGCGCTCGCCGCTGGATGGCGAAGGCAAACCGTTTCCCTTGCTGCACATGGCTTTACCGACTCCTCCCACTGAAGGTACGGAACAATGCTGATCAAGAAAACCCTAACCGCCGTCGCCCTGCTCGCCTCCCTGCTCGGCGCCTCGGCGGCGTTTGCCCACGCCCACCTCAAAAGCTCGGAGCCGGCCGCCGACAGCACCGTCGCCGCACCGAAGGACTTGCGCCTGACCTTCAGCGAAGGCGTCGAAGCCACCTTCACCAAGGTGTCCCTGAGCAAGGACGGCACCGAAGTGGCAATCAAGCGCCTGGAAACGCCAGACGCCGACAAGAAAACCCTGGTGGTGACGCCCGCCGCCCCGCTGGCGGACGGTCACTACAAAGTGGTGTGGAACGCAGTCTCGGTCGATACCCACAAGAGCAATGGCGAATACAGCTTCCAGGTCGGCCAATAACCCATGGCAACCCTGCTGGTGCTGTGCCGCTTTGTGCATTTCATCGTCGTGCTGCTGATGTTCGGGGCCTGTGTATTCAGGCCCTGGCTCCTGGGCGCTGAACCGCAGGCGGTGCTGGACCGACAAGTGTTGCGCATCACTCGTGGGCTGGCCTGGACGGCCCTCGCGTCGGGGGTGATCTGGTTACTGTTGATTACCGCCAGCATGGCCGGTTCATGGCCGGCGGCGCTGGAACTGTCGACCGTGCAGTTGGTGCTGGGCAAGACCTTTTTTGGCCAGGTGTGGACCTGGCACCTGCTGTTGAATGGGCTGCTGGTCATCGCCCTGATGACCGCGTGGAAGGCCCCGCGCCTGCCGTTGATCACGCTGCTGCTGATGACCCTGGCCCCGGTCGGCCATGGCGCCATGCTCGATGGGCTGAGCGGGCAGCTGTTGATCCTCAACCAGGTGGTGCACCTGATGTGCGTCGGCGCATGGTTGGGGGGGTTATTGCTGCTGGTATTGATCCTCAGGCAGCCACACGGTGTTGAGCTGGCGCCGGTCCTGCGTCGTTTCAGCGGCGTCGGTTATGGCCTGGTCGCGGGCTTGCTGGTGACCGGCCTGATCAATGTGCGCGTCCTCACCGGGCAGCTGTGGCCCACGCCGTTGTTCAGTGGTTTTGCGTTGATTCTATTGATCAAGGTGATGCTGGTGCTGGGTATGTTGGCGCTGGCACTGCTGAACCGGCTGCGCCTTGATCGCTGCGAACAGCGGCTGGGCAGCTTGAAGGCCAGCGTGATGCTGGAATGGCTGCTCGGTGTTTGCGCCGTCGCCGCCGTTTCACTCCTTGGCACCCTGCCTCCCATGGTCCTGGCGGGCTGAATGTGGGAGGGGCGGTGCGACGATTCGACTTGCCCCCTCCCACATTGACACTGCCCGCTCTGGATCAACCCACACACAGTCATCGTATAACTTCTGCTTGACACCCCGCAAAAACCCCGCAAATATCCGCCCCAATGTTGTACGACGACGTATAACAAATAATAAAAACAACAAATGAAAGGGAGCATCACTGTGAGTCAATTCGCCCGCTATTCTTCCGCGCGTCTCAGTGTTATCGGTCTCGGCAGCCTGGCCTTCACCCTGCCCCTCATCGCCCACGCCGAAGGTTTTGTCGACGACGCCAAGGCCACGCTCAACCTGCGTAACGCCTACTTCAACCGCAATTTCACCAACCCGAGCAACCCTCAGGGCAAGGCCGAAGAGTGGACGCAGAGCTTTATCCTCGACGCCAAGTCCGGCTTCACCCAAGGCACTGTCGGCTTCGGGATCGATGTGCTGGGCCTGTACTCACAAAAGCTCGACGGCGGCAAAGGTACCGGCGGCACCCAGTTGCTGCCGATCCACGATGACGGCCGCCCCGCCGACAACTTCGGGCGCCTGGGCGTGGCGTTGAAGACCAAGCTGTCGAAGACCGAATTGAAGGTGGGCGAATGGATGCCGGTGCTGCCGATCCTGCGTTCCGACGACGGCCGCTCGCTGCCACAGACCTTCCGCGGCGGTCAGGTGACGTCCAGCGAAATCGCCGGCCTGACCCTCTACGGCGGGCAGTTTCGCGGCAATAGCCCGCGCAACGACGCGAGCATGGAAGACATGTTCATGAACGGCAAAGCCGCATTCACCTCCGACCGCTTCAACTTCGGTGGCGGTGAATACAGCTTCAATGACAAGCGCACCCAGATCGGCCTGTGGTACGCCGAACTGAGCGATATCTACCAGCAGCAATACCTCAACCTGACCCACAGCCAACCGCTGGGCGACTGGACCCTGGGCGCCAACCTCGGCTTCTTCAACGGCAAGGAAGACGGCAGCGCCCTGGCCGGCGACCTGGACAACAAGACCGTGTTCGCCCTGCTTTCGGCCAAGTACCAGGGCAACACCTTCTATGTCGGCCTGCAAAAGCTCACCGGCGACAGCGTGTGGATGCGGGTCAACGGCACCAGCGGCGGCACCCTGGCCAACGACAGCTACAACTCCAGTTACGACAACGCCAAGGAAAAATCCTGGCAGGTGCGCCATGACTTCAATTTCGTGGTGCTTGGCATTCCCGGGCTGACCATGATGAACCGCTATATCAGCGGCAGTAACGTACACACCGGGGCGATCACCGACGGCAAGGAATGGGGGCGTGAATCGGAACTGGCCTACACCGTGCAGAGCGGTGCGCTGAAGGATTTGAACGTCAAGTGGCGCAACTCGACCCTGCGTCGGGATTTCAGCAATAACGAGTTCGATGAGAACCGGATCTTTATCAGCTATCCGATCTCGTTGCTGTAACCCCTGTGGCAAGCGGGCTTGCCCTAATGCCGTTCAGTTAAGGCTTTTTTGTAGGAGCGAGCTTGCTCGCGAAGAACTTACAGGCGCCGCGTTCATTCAGGAAACACGCGTTATCGTTGACGTTTTTCGCGAGCAAGAACTAGGCGTCCCCCTCGCTCCTACAGAAGGCGATGTACGCTTAACTGAACGACATTAGGGCAAGCCCGCTCGCCACAGCCTCGTTACACCTTTTGTCCAATGGCGCGTTGACAACCCAGGGGATCCCTAACAATACTTCGGCATAGTCATACGACAACCTACAACAAAAATTTGGAATATCCATGACCACGACTACCCCCACTCCCTTCAACCGCCTGCTGCTCACCGGTGCCGCCGGCGGCCTCGGTAAAGTCCTGCGCGAACGCCTGCGCCCTTACGCCCAAGTACTGCGCCTGTCGGACATTGCCAACATGGCCCCGGCGGCCGACGCCAGCGAAGAAGTGCAACCCTGCGACCTCGCCGACAAACAAGCGGTGCATCACCTGGTGGAAGGCGTCGACGCCATCCTGCATTTTGGCGGTGTCTCGGTCGAACGCTCCTTCGAAGAAGTGCTAGGCGCCAATATCAGCGGCATCTTCCACATCTACGAAGCCGCGCGCCGCCATGGCGTCAAGCGCGTGGTCTTCGCCAGCTCCAATCATGTGATCGGCTTCTACAAGCAGGGCGAGAAGCTCGACGCCCACTCCCCGCGCCGCCCAGACAGCTACTACGGCTTGTCCAAGTCCTATGGCGAAGACATGGCCAGTTTCTACTTCGACCGCTACGGCATCGAGACCGTCAGTATCCGTATCGGCTCTTCGTTCCCGGAACCGCAGAACCGCCGGATGATGCACACCTGGCTGAGCTTCGACGACCTGACCCAACTGCTCGAACGCGCGCTGTATACGCCGAACGTCGGCCACACCGTGGTCTACGGCATGTCGGCTAACCTCGACACCTGGTGGGACAACCGCTACGCCGCGCACCTGGGCTATGCCCCGAAAGACACCTCCGAAGTCTTCCGCGCCCAGGTCGAAACCCAGCCCCCCGTAGCGGCCGATGACCCGGCCAAGCTGTATCAAGGCGGGGCATTCTGCGCCGCTGGACCGTTCGGTGACTGACGCCAGACCAACCCAAGGGAATGAGTGGCCATGACTGCAGAATTGATTGTCGACGCCCGCAATGCCGTGGGCGAGTGCCCGGTATGGGTGCCCGAGGAAAACGCCCTGTACTGGGTGGACATACCCAACGGTGGCCTGCAACGCTGGAGCGCCGCCACCGGCCATCTCGCTGCGTGGAAAGCCCCGCAGATGCTGGCCTGCATCGCTCGCACCGACGCCGGCAACTGGGTTGCGGGGATGCAAAGCGGCTTCTTCCAACTCACGCCGCATAACGACGGCAGCCTCGACACCACGCCATTGGCCAGCGTCGAGCACCCTCGCCCGGACATGCGTCTGAACGACGGCCGCTGTGATCGCCAGGGCCGTTTCTGGTCCGGCAGCATGGTGCTGAACATGGGCGCGAATGCGGCCGAAGGCATCCTCTATCGCTATGCATCGGGTTCAGCGCCCCATGCCCAGCTGGGCGGTTTTATCACCCTCAACGGCCTGGCCTTCAGCCCCGATGGCCGCACGATGTACGCCTCGGATTCACACCCGCTGGTCCAGCAGATCTGGGCCTTCGACTACGACACCGAGACCGGCACGCCGTCCAACCGCCGCGTGTTCGTCGACATGCACCAGCACCCAGGTCGTCCCGACGGCGCCGCCGTGGACGCCGACGGTGGCTACTGGATCTGCGCCAACGACGCCGGCCTGATCCACCGTTTTACCCCCGATGGCCGCCTGGACCGCTCCCTGAGCGTACCGGTGAAAAAACCCACGATGTGCGCCTTTGGCGGCAGTCGCCTGGACACGCTGTTCGTCACCTCGATACGAGACGACCAGAGCGAGCAGTCACTGTCCGGCGGCGTGTTCGCCCTCAACCCCGGCGTCCAAGGACTGCCTGAGCCAACGTTTACCCTCTAGCTGCATCGCTGTGCCTTGAATACAACAATAACAACACAGGAGTGACCTCCCATGGACTTCAAACGCACCTTGCTGGCCGCTGCACTTCCCCTGAGTGTCCTGTTCACCGGCGCCGCCCACGCGCTGGAAATAAAATTCGCCGACGTTCACCCCGCCGGCTATCCCACTGTCGTAGCCGAAGAGAACATGGGCAAGGCCCTGACCAAACAAAGCAACGGCGAACTGACCTTCAAGTACTTCCCCGGCGGGGTCCTGGGCTCCGAGAAAGAAGTGGTCGAGCAGGCCCAGGTCGGCGCGGTGCAGATGACCCGCGTCAGCCTTGGCATCGTCGGGCCCGTGGTGCCGGACGTGAACGTATTCAACCTGCCGTTCGTGTTTCGTGACCAGGCGCATATGCGCAAGGTCATCGACGGCGAGATCGGCGATGAGATCCTGGCCAAGATCACCGACTCCGAGTTCGGCCTGGTGGCCCTGGCCTGGATGGACGGCGGCACGCGCAACCTCTACACCAAGAAACCGGTGCGCAAGATCGAAGACCTCAAGGGCATGAAGATCCGCGTGCAAGGCAACCCGCTGTTCATCGACGCCTTTAATGCCATGGGCGCCAACGGCATCGCCATGGACACCGGCGAGATCTTCAGTGCCCTGCAGACCGGAGTGATCGACGGCGCGGAAAACAACCCGCCCACCCTGCTGGAACACAACCACTTCCAGAACGCCAAGTACTACACCCTCACCGAACACTTGATCCTGCCCGAGCCCATCGTGATGTCGAAGATCACCTGGAACAAGCTCACCCCGGCGCAGCAAGTCATGGTGAAAAACGCCGCCAAGGCCGCCCAGGCCGATGAGCGCGCGCTGTGGGATGCCAAGTCCGCCAGCAGCGAAACCAAGCTCAAGGCCGCCGGTGTCGAGTTCATCAGCGTCGACAAAAAACCCTTCTACGACGCCACCGCAGCGGTTCGCGCCAAGTACGGCGCGCCCTACGCCGACATCATCGCGCGCATCGACGCCGTTCAATAACCTTCCCTGCCTCTCGCAAAAGGCCCGGCGCGGTCGGCATCGACGCGCCCGGTTACGGTGAACGCCATGAAGAATCTACTGCTGCGCATCAACGACCGCCTCTACATGACCTGCGTCTGGGTCGCCGGCCTCTCGGTTCTCGGGGTGGCACTGATCATTCCCTGGGGCATCTTCGCCCGCTACATCCTCGGCACCGGCTCCAGCTGGCCGGAGCCTACCGCCATCCTGCTGATGCTGGTGTTCACCTTTATCGGCGCCGCCGCCAGCTATCGCGCTGGCGCACACATGTCGGTGGCGATGATCACCGACCGCCTGCCCCCCCGCCAACGCCAGGTCATCGGCATCGTCTCGCAGCTGCTGATGGGCACCATCTGCCTGTTCATGGCCATTTGGGGCACCAAGCTGTGCCTGTCCACCTGGAACCAGTTCATGAGCGCCATCCCGACCCTGCGCGTGGGCATCACCTATATGCCGATCCCGATTGGCGGGCTGCTGACCCTGATCTTTGTGGTGGAAAAACTCCTGCTCGGTGACCAGAGCAACCGGCGCGTGGTGCGCCTCGACCTAGTGGAAGAAAGCGAAGGGGCCGCCTGATATGGACGCATTGATTCTGTTGGGCAGCTTTATTGCCTTGATCCTGATCGGCATGCCGGTGGCCTACGCCCTGGGTTTGTCGGCATTGATTGGCGCGTGGTGGATCGACATCCCGTTCCAGGCCCTGATGATCCAGGTGGCCGGCGGGGTAAATAAATTTTCGCTGATGGCGATTCCGTTCTTCGTGCTGGCCGGGGCGATCATGGCCGAGGGCGGCATGTCGCGCCGCCTGGTGGCGTTTGCCGGCGTGCTGGTGGGCTTTGTGCGCGGCGGCCTGTCCTTGGTCAACATCATGGCCTCGACGTTTTTCGGCGCGATCTCCGGTTCGTCGGTGGCCGACACGGCATCGGTCGGCTCGGTGCTGATCCCGGAGATGGAACGCCGTGGCTATCCCCGAGAATTCGCCACCGCGGTGACCATCAGCGGTTCGGTGCAGGCACTGTTGACGCCACCCAGCCATAACTCGGTGCTCTACTCCCTGGCAGCGGGCGGCACGGTGTCGATCGCCTCGTTGTTCATGGCCGGTGTGGTCCCCGGCCTGTTGATGAGCGCGTGCCTGATGGTGCTGTGCCTGATCTTCGCCAAAAAGCGCAATTACCCCAAGGGCGAAGTCATTCCCTTGAGGCAAGCGCTGAAAATCTGCGCCGACGCGCTGTGGGGCCTGATGGCCATGGTGATCATCCTCGGCGGCATCCTCTCCGGCATCTTTACCGCCACCGAATCCGCCGCGATCGCGGTGCTGTGGGCGTTCTTCGTGACCATGTTCATCTACCGCGACTACAAATGGAGCGAACTGCCCAAGCTGATGCACCGCACGGTACGCACCATTTCCATCGTGATGATCCTCATCGCCTTCGCCGCCAGCTTCGGCTACATCATGACCCTGATGCAGATCCCGGCGAAGATCACCACGCTGTTCCTGACCCTGTCGGACAACCGCTACGTGATCCTGATGTGCATCAACGCCATGCTGCTGTTGCTCGGCACGGTGATGGACATGGCGCCGCTGATCCTGATCCTTACCCCGATTTTGCTGCCCGTGGTGCTCGGCATCGGTGTCGACCCGGTGCACTTCGGCATGATCATGCTGGTGAATCTGGGCATCGGTTTGATTACGCCGCCGGTGGGCGCGGTGCTGTTTGTGGGGGCGGCCGTGGGCAAGGTCAGTATCGAGCGGACCGTGAAGGCGTTGCTGCCGTTCTATGCGGTGCTGTTCCTGGTGTTGATGGCGGTGACCTACGTTCCGGCGCTGTCGTTGTGGCTGCCCAGTGTGGTGCTGTGATGATGATTGAACTTGAAGATAACCTCACCCACCTGACCTTGAACCCGGCCGTGGGCGGCAGCATCGTCAACTGGACAGTGCGTGCCACCGGGCAGCCGTTGCTGCGACACAACGATGAGCAGGCGATCCATACCGGTTTGCCGGGCAAGCTGGGGTGCTATCCGTTGGTGCCCTGGTCCAACCGCATTGCCCATGGCGGTTTCGACAACCCCGACGGTTGGCTGGCACTCACGCCCAACAGCCTGACCGATCCGCTGCCGATTCATGGCTCTGCCTGGCAGCACGAGTGGCAAGTGGTCAGCCAGGCGGCGGATGAGGTGGTGCTGGCGCTCGAATGCGCCACGCCGTTTGCCTACCGCGCCGAGCAGCGTGTTCGCTTGAGCGACGGGGTTCTAGGTATCGAACTGCGGGTGACGCACCTGGCTGCAACAGCGGCGTGGCATGGCGTGGGCTTGCATCCGTACTTTCCACGCCGACCGGGCACCCGGTTGCAGGCCAAGGCCGCACAGGTGTGGATGAGTGATGCGTCCAAGCTGCCGACCGGGTTGGCGGCGGTGCCGGGAGAGTGGGATTTCCAGGCATTGAAAAACCTGCCCGAAGGCGCGGTGGACAATGGCTTTTGCCAGTGGGACGGGGACTGCCGGATCGAACAGCCGGAACTGGGCTATGCGCTGGAATGCCAGGCCAGCGGGGCCGATTACTTCCTGCTGTACTGCCCGCCGGGGTTGGGGTTCTTTTGCATCGAGCCGGTGAGCCATCCGGTGAATGCTCATCACCTGCCAGGGCGGCCGGGCCTGACACTGCTGGAACACAACCAGTCGGTCCAACTCAATTTCAACCTGAAATACACCCCCCTGTAGGAGCGAGCTTGCTCGCGAAAAACCTCAGGGCAACGCGGGTCATCAGGCCCCCCGCGTTATCGTTGACGATCTTCGCGAGCAAGCTCGCTCCTACAGGGATCAGCGCCATGCTCAAGGTGGGGAGTTTTTGAGGCGGCCGGCGGTATCGATACTCACGACCACCGACAACCCCGGCCGCAGCCGTTCACTCTCAGCCTGATCCGGGTCCACGGTAATCCTTACCGGCACGCGCTGGGCAATCTTCACAAAGTTGCCCGTGGCGTTATCCGCCTGCAACAGGCTGAACTCCGAGCCGGTGGCTGGGGATATATGCTGCACTGTGCCGCGAAACTTGCGGTGGTTCAGCGCATCCACGGTGAAGGTCACCGGTTGGCCCACCTGCACGTTGTTCATCTGGGTTTCCTTCATATTCGCGATCACCCACAGGTGCTTCGGCACCAGCGCCATCAACTGCGCGCCAGAGTTGACGTAGGCACCCAGCCTCACGCCAATCTGCCCCAATTGACCGTCACGGGGTGCAGTAATGCGGGTGTTGGACAGGTCGATACGCGCCAATTCCAACGCCGCCTCGGCACTGGCCACCGCCGCTTCCAGGGAACCGCGATTGACGATGACCGTCTGCAAATCCTGCCGCGCGATTTCCAGGCTGGCCTGGGCTTGCGCGACCGCCGCAATAGTCTGTGCATGGGCGGCGCGGGTCACGTCCAGCTCGCGCTTGGACACCGAACCGTCGCTGATCAACGCTTCATTGCGCCGCAAGTCGGCGGTGCTTTTGCGCGCCTGCGCCTGGCTGTCCACCAATGCGGCCTGGCGCAGTTTGATGGTTGCTTCGGCACTGTTGCGTTGCTGCACCACATTGGCCAGTGAAGCCTTCTGCACCGCCAGTTGGGCCAGGGCCTGGTCGAGGCGCTGCTGGTAGATGCGGTCATCCAGGCGCACCAGCAAGTCGCCGGCCTTGACGTACTGGAAGTCCTGCACCGGCACCTCGAACACATAGCCGCTGAGCTGCGGGCCGATAATGGTCACCTGGCCGCGCACCAGGGCGTTCTCGGTGGTTTCCACCGCGCTGCTGAACGGCGGCAGCTGCCAGGCGTACAGCACGACCAGCACGCCCACCAGGGCAATCGCGGCAAAGCCCAGGGACGAAAGGATGCGTACCCACAGGGAGCGCGGTTCGGTGACGGTGGCCCCCGGTGGCGTGGTGCCTTCCGGGGTGGCGGCGATGGCATTGGTGGTGGTCGTGGTCGGTTCGGTCATGAAGAGGCGCCGCTGGGTTGAACGGGAGTGGCTGCTTTAGTGGTGCTCATCAGCCACAGACTGCGGATAAAGATCCAGATCATGGTCAGGATCGCGATGATCGCGATCAGCATGAACACATCGTTGTAGGCCATGACATTGGCCTCACGGGTTGCCGCGGTGGCCAGGCTGCGAATCCCCATGAGGTTGCGCAACTCCGGGTCAGCGACGATGCCGCCATAGGCCGAGCCGCCGCCCTGCACGCGGGCGGCCACGCGAGGGTCGAGCAAGGTCAGGTGCTCGACGATCATGCTGGAGTGAAACTTCTCGCGCACCACCTGGAACGTGCCGAGCAACGCCGCGCCGATCAGGCCGCCGAGGTTCTGGCAGATCCCGAACATCACCGAGAAACTCACCAGGTTGCGTGGGTTGGTCAGCACGTTTTTAGTCCCCAGCACCATGGTCGGCCCCAAAAAGAAGGTGCCGCCAAAGCCTAGCAGGAACTGGCTGATATACAGGTTCTGCGGGCGGGTCAGGTTACTGGAGAAACTGTCCATCACCGAGCCGGTGGCCATCAGCGCCAGGGCAATCACCAGCGGCATCAGCAAGTGCGCCGGGTTGATCGTCAGCGCACTGACCACCAGCCCGCTGATCGCCCCAGCCAGCATCACCACGTACAGCGTGTGCATCTGCTCGTAGCTCATGTTCAACATCTGCATGAACCCCACCGCGCCGGTGGACTGCTCGGACAACACCATGCGAATCAGGATCACCGCCAGCGCCAGGCGAATCATGGTGCCGCTGCCCAGCCAACGGGTCATCAGCAGCGGGTTGGCGCGATTATGCTCAATGGCCAGGCCAGTCATGATCAACACCAGGGAACAGGCCGAGGCCACGCCGATCCACGGCGCTTCCAGCCACCAATCGATACGCCCCAGCGACAGCACCGCGCAGAGCAGCGCCACACCGCTGGCGAGAATGGCGAAGGTGAGGAAGTCGAGTTTTTCAAAGGTCTTGAAACGGTCGCCGGGCGGCAACTTGAGCAGGAACACGCAGCCCAGGCAGATCAGTGCCATGCCCAGTTCGAACAGGTACAAGCCGCGCCATTCGGCGATTTGCAGCAGGTCTTCGGAGAACAACCGCGCCAGGGGCAAGGCCAGCTGCGCGGTCCCCAACCCCAGCACCAGCGCCTTCAAGCGCCATTTGGCGGGGAACGCCTGGATCATGTAGTACAAACCCAGGGAACTGAGCGCCGCCCCCACCATCCCGTGGGCTGCCCGCACGGCGATGGCCGAGTTGAGGTCGTTGACGAACAAGTGGCCGAAGGTCACCAGTGCATAGAGCACCAGGAACACCTCGGTAAACGCACGCAGGCCGAATTGCTGGCGAAACTTCACCAGCAGCAGGTTCATGCACACGTTGGTCATCACATAGGCGGCGGGCAACCAGGCCATTTCCGCGGTGGTCGCGCCCAAGGCGCCTTGCAGGTATTGCAGGTTGGCGATCACCAGCGAGTTGCCCAGGCCGCCGGTGATGGCTACGAGTACGCCGACCAAGGCATACAGCCAGCGCTTGTGGGTGGGGTGCAACGGCGTCGACGGCGAGCCCGGCAGGCTCGGGCGCTCGTGAGGCTGCCAGGTGCGGGGGGTGTATTTGTCCATTCGGTGACCTTGATGAGCCGACACGCAAGGTCGGTGACTCCATTACTCAGGGAGTAGTAAACCTGAGAGGAGTTCATCTTGCCATGTTGAAGGGGCAATTGATGCCTGGCGTGGGCAAGGTCAAGTATGGGGGTTGGCGGTGATGGCGGCGTCTGGGCTGACCAGCTTTCTGGGTTGGGTACAGAGCAAGGTCTATCTGGTCCATGGAGATCAAAATGTGGGAGGGGCTTGCCCCCTCCCACATTGGATCTCCTTTGTATTGGAGACCACACGCCCTATCAGATCCAGCCGAGCCAGCTCCAGTAAGTCGCCGCAAACACCAGCATCAGCAGGTAGCCGATCAACGTGACCAAAATCCCCACCTTGGCAAACTGCCGTGCCGTAAACGTCCCAGTCCCCAAACACACCATGTTCTGCGGCGCGTTGATCGGCAGGATAAACCCGTAGCTGACGACAAACCCCAACAGCATCGTCACCCCCAACCGGTTGAATTCCCCCGGCAGGGTCTGCAACACCGCAATCAGGATCGGCAGCAACGCCGAGGTCAATGCCGTGGCGCTGGCAAACCCCAAGTGGATCACGATCAAGAATGCCCCAAGAATCGCAAACACCCCCAGCGGCCCCACGTGGTCCAAGCCGGTGTGCGCCACCACCTGGGAACCCAGCCACTGCCCGGCCTGGGTGGTCAGCAGCGCCGTGCCCAGGCTGATGCCCACGCCAAACACGATCACCGTGCCCCACGGGATACGCGATTGCACGTCCTTCCAGGTCATCACGCCGATGCCCGGCAACAACAGGAATACCAGGCCGGCATAGGTCGTCGAGGTGGTGTCGAAGTTGTGCAGGCGCCCTTCCGTGGCCCAGGCCAGCAGAAGCAGCACCGACACAGCCAGCAGGCGCTTCTGCGGCCCGGTCATCGGGCCGATATCCACCAGCGACTGCGCCACCGCCTCTTTGCCGCCAGGGATGCTGTCGCTTTCCGGCGGCAGCAGCTTGATCACCAGGAACAACAGCACCGCCGACATGATCAGCGCCCATGGCGCCCCCGCGATCAGCCAGTCGATCCACGACACGCGCTGGCCGAGCATCTTGTCCATAAAGCCCACGGTCAGCAGGTTTTGTGCGGCGGCGGTCTGGATGCCGACGTTCCAGACGCTGGTGCCCTGGGCCACCACGATCATCAAGCCCGCAGCGATGTTGGAGCGTTTGTCGACGCCAAACGCAGCGACCACGCCCATCATGATCGGCACCACACAGGCACTGCGCGCGGTAGCGCTGGGAACAACAAGGCTGAGCAGGATAGTCACCGCGATCGCCCCCAGCAGAATGCCGCGCGTGCTGGTGCCCACCCGCGTCAGGGTGACCAGGGCGATACGCCGGTCGAGGCCGGTGTGAGTCATGGCGGCGGCGATGAACAACGCGCCCGCCACCAGCGCGAGCGCGGGGTTGGAAAAGCCGGTGAGCGCCATGCTGATGGCCGGGCTGGAACCGATCAGGTGCGTGGGGTCCTGCAGCGACGGCGCGGTGCCGAGCAGGAACGCCATCAGCGAAGTGATCATGATCGCGCTGGCTTCATACGACACCGCCTCGGTGATCCACACCACCACGGCAAACGCGAGGATCGCCAGCATGCGATGCCCCGCCACCGGCAAGTCGGCGGGCATCGGCAACAGCAGCACCCCGACCATCACCAGCACGGCGACGACCAGGCCCAGGGGCAACTTGAAGGATGCAGCGGTTGTTGCGGGGGCGCTCATGGGGTTCTCCGTCGGCCGTCAAATCAGGCAGGGAGCATGGCGCAAAATGCCGCAGGCGGTGTTGACAGGTATCAAGACCCTAGGCCAATAACTGGCTCAATACCGCCCGCAACTTCCCGGGCTTGACCGGTTTGTTCAACAATGGCGCGTCCAGCCGCCGCAGCATGCGCCGGCATTGGTCGGTGCGGTCAGCCGTGATGATCACCGCGGGAATCGGCTGGTCGAAGTGCTCGCGCAGGTACTTGACCACCTCGCAACCCACCACGCCGTGGTCGAGGTGGTAGTCCGCCAGGATCAACTCCGGCGCCCTGCCCTGCAACGCCAGCAAGGCGCCGGCCTGGTCGGTGGCGGTAACCACCTCGCAGCCCCACTGGCCGAGCAGCGCGCTCATGCTTTCCAGGATGCTGAGTTCGTTATCCAGCACCAGCAAACGCCGCCCCGGCAAGGGGTTGCCCGTCGTCGCTTGCACCGGCAGCTGGCTGATGGCCAACGGCATGTCCTCGCTGATGGGCACTTCGATGCTGAACATCGACCCGCGCCCCGGCCACGAGCGCACCGCCACCGGGTAGCCGAGGATCTCGGCGATGCGCTCGACAATCGCCAAGCCCAGGCCCACGCCCTTGCGGTCCGAGGCACGGCCGACGTCCAGCTGGTTGAATTCGAGGAAGATCGCGTCGAGCCGATCGGCCGGGATGCCGCGCCCGGTGTCCCACACTTCCAGGCGCAGGCGGTCGCCACGGCGGCGCGCGCCGAGCAGGATGCAGCCGTCGTCGGTGTAACGGCAGGCGTTGCTGAGGAAATTGCGCAGGATGCGCGTGACCAGGCGCAAGTCGGTGCAAATCGCGTAGTGGCCGGTATGCGCGCGCAGATTGAGCCCGGCGGCCAAGGCCACTGACTGGAATTCCGAGACCAGCGGCGCAAACAGTTCATCCAGGCGATACACCGCCACATCCGGCTTGACCGCGGCCTGGTCGAGCCGCGAGATATCCAGCAGGTCTGTGAGCAAATCCTCGGCGCCTTCCAGGGCCTGGTGGGTGCGCTCGACCAGCACCTGCTCGACGCTGGGCAAGTTGCGTTCGCGCAGGGTGGCGATCAACAGGCGCGCGGCGTTGAGCGGTTGCAACAGGTCATGGCTGGCGGCGGCGAGGTATTTGTCCTTGCTGCGGTTGGCGGCCTCGGCGGCATCGCGGGCATCGCGCAGTTCCTGTTCGACCTGTTCGCGCTGGGCGATCTGCTGTTGCAGGTTGCGGTTGGCTTCCAGCAACTCATCGGTGCGCGCCGCCACCCGTTGCTCCAGCTCATCGTTAAGGCGGATGTAGCGCTTGCGTTCGGCCTCCAGCTCATCGAGCCGCGCGGTCAGTTCCGGGTAATGGCTCTTGCGCGCCGACTGGTCGCCCAGCCCCAGCAACCCGGCCAGGGCGCGCTGCTGGTCGTCAGAGAGCTTCGCCATAGACGACCTCGACGTCACGCTGGCTCGACTCACGGGGGTTGGTGAGGATGCACGGGTCGTGCATGGCATGCTGGGACAGGAACGGAATATCCGCCACGCGCACCCCGTGCAAACCGAGGGTTTCGTGAAAGCCGATCGCGTGTTTCAGGGCAATCAGATGCTCCACCAGCCGCCCACGAATCTGCCGATGGTTGAGGCCCCGGCAGTCGATGCCGAACGTCTCGGCAATCACCTTGAAACGCTCCGGCGCCGAGTTGTAGTTGAACGCCACCACGTGTTCCACCAGCACCGCGTTGCACAAGCCATGGGGCAGGTCGAGAAACCCGCCGAGGCTGTGGGACATGGCATGCACCGCGCCGAGGATCGCATTGGAGAACGCCAAGCCGGCCTGCATGCTGCCGAGCATGATCTTCTCGCGCAGGGCAATGTCACCAGGGTTGGCGATCATCTGCACCAGGTTGCCGTTGATCAAGCGCATGGCTTCCAGCGCATGGGGATCGGTGAGCGGGCCGTGACCGGTGGACACGAACGCTTCGATGGCATGCACCAGCGCGTCGATACCGGTACAGGCGGACAGGAACGGGTCCATGCTGGCCGTGGTTTCCGGGTCGATCAGCGACACATCCGGCACCACCGCCTTGCTGACGATGGAGAACTTCATGCGTTCCTGTTGGTTGGAAATGATCACGAACTGCGAGACATCCGCCGACGTGCCGGCGGTGGTGGGGATCAGGATCAACGGCGGGCTGGGCACGCGAAGGGTGTCCACCCCTTCGAATTCGAGGATGTTACGCCCATGGGCGACCACAATGCCGATGGCCTTGCCGCAGTCCATGGGGCTGCCGCCACCGATGGCGACGATCACGTCGCAATGGTTGTCGCGGTACACCTCGGCGCCCAGCATCACTTCTTCGACGCGCGGGTTGGGTGACACGTCGCTGTACAGGCAATAGTCGATGCCGATGGCTTGCAGGCTGGCTTCCACATCGGCCACCCAACCCGCGGCGATCACACCAGGGTCGCTGACCACCAGGACCTTGCGCGCACCAAAGGTCTTGGCGTAATTACCGACGTTGTGCCGGCAGCCGGCACCAAAGATGATTTCAGGCGAGACGAATTTACGCAGGAGGCTCAGATTTGGGCTCATTGGAAAGCCTGTTGTTATTATTTTTGGGAGATGCACTTCACACTAACCCATTCGCGGACGAATGCAATCAGACCAAAGGGTCATTCCCAAAACGAGCCCGGCCAGCGCGTGGCTGGCCGGGGGTGGATCAGCGGCTGGCGAAGTACATGGTCACTTCAAAGCCGATACGCAGGTCGGTAAACGCGGGTTTAGTCCACATGGGGCGATCCTCTTGTTGTGCCGGAAGATTCCGGTGAAGGCATTAATGCATGGAGGGATGGGGGTGCGAATGCTACTTTCGAACGAGTGAGGGCACTGCATTAGTCGCGAACGTACAGGGAGCAACATGTGGGAGGGGCGGTGCGACGATTCGACTTGCCCCCGATGAGGGCGTGTCAGCTGAAACAGCTGTGACTGACACACCGCTATCGGGGGCAAGCCCCCTCCCACAGGGGACCGCGTTGCATCGGAGGGTTAGAAGAACCCCAACGGATTGATGTCGTAGCTCACCAGCAGGTTCTTGGTCTGCTGGTAGTGATCCAACATCATCTTGTGGTTCTCACGCCCCACGCCGGACTTCTTGTAGCCGCCAAACGCGGCATGCGCCGGGTACAGGTGGTAGCAGTTGGTCCACACGCGACCGGCCTTGATCGCCCGGCCCATGCGGTAGGCACGGTTGATATCACGGGTCCACAGCCCGGCACCCAGGCCGAATTCGCTGTCGTTGGCGATCGCCAGCGCTTCGGCTTCGTCCTTGAAGGTGGTGATGCCCACCACCGGGCCGAAGATTTCTTCCTGGAACACGCGCATCTTGTTGTGGCCCTTGAGCAGGGTCGGCTGGATGTAGTAACCGCTGGACAGGTCCCCCTCCAGGCGCTCGGCCGCGCCGCCGGTGAGCAACTCGGCGCCCTCTTCCTGGGCGATTTTCAGGTAGGACAGGATCTTGTCGTATTGCTGCTCGGACGCCTGGGCGCCGACCATGGTTTCGGTGTCCAGCGGGTTGCCGCGCTTGATCTTGACGATCTTCTTCATCACCACTTTCATGAAGTCGTCGTAGATCGACTCCTGCACCAGCGCCCGCGACGGGCAGGTGCACACTTCACCTTGGTTGAAGAACGCCAGCACCAGGCCTTCGGCGGCCTTTTCGATGAACTGTGGCTCGGCGTTCATGATGTCTTCGAAGAAGATGTTCGGCGACTTGCCGCCCAGTTCCACGGTCGACGGGATGATGTTCTCGGCGGCCGCATGCATGATGTGCGCGCCGATGGGCGTCGAGCCGGTAAAGGCGATCTTGGCGATGCGCTTGCTGGTGGCCAGCGCTTCGCCGGCTTCGCGGCCAAAGCCCTGGACGATATTCAGCACGCCCGGTGGCAGCAGGTCATTGATCAACTCGGCAAACACCATGATCGACAGCGGCGTCTGCTCTGCCGGCTTGAGCACGATGCAGTTACCGGCGGCCAGGGCCGGGGCGAGTTTCCAGGCCGCCATCAGCAGCGGGAAGTTCCACGGAATGATCTGCCCGACCACACCCAATGGCTCGTGGAAGTGATAGGCAGCGGTGTGTTCGTTGATCTCGGCGGCGCCGCCTTCCTGGGCACGGATGCACCCGGCGAAATAGCGGAAGTGGTCAGCGGCCAGGGGCACGTCGGCGTTGAGCGTCTCGCGCACGGCCTTGCCGTTGTCCCAGCTTTCGGTCACGGCCAGCACTTCGAGGTTCTGTTCGATGCGGTCGGCGATTTTCAGCAGCACCAAGGCGCGATCCTGGGCCGAGGTCTTGCCCCAGGCGTCAGCGGCGGCGTGGGCGGCGTCGAGGGCCTTGTCGATGTCGGCGGCGTTGGAGCGCGGGAATTCGGCGATCTGCTCACCGGTCACCGGCGAGGTGTTGGTGAAGTACTGGCCGCTCTGCGGCGCGACGAATTCGCCGCCGATGTAGTTACCGTAGCGCGACTTGAAGCTGACGATGGCGCCAGGGGTGCCAGGTTGTGCGTAGATCATGTTAAGGCCTCTGTCTGGGTCCGGGCCTGTCGGTCAACAGGCGATGACCCGATAGTAAAGAGCCCCCGTTGCCGGGCGAATGCGCCGTTGGCAGGGGGGCTCTTGTCATTTGGTCGTAGATTCAGTGTTTGGCGACCAGTTCTTTGGGCAGCTTGAAGGTCCAGAGCATGCCGCCCTGGTTGAAGTCCTTGATGCGCTTGGCCACTTCACCGCCCCACAACGGCACCGCGCCGCCCCAGCCGGAGAGCACCGAGACGTACTGTTCGCCGTCCATTTCCCAGGTCACAGGCGAACCGAGTACGCCGGAACCGGTCTGGAATTCCCAGACCTTCTCGCCGGTCTTGGCGTTGAACGCCTGCAGGAAACCTTCCGGCGTGCCGGTGAACACCAGGTTGCCCTTGGTGGTCAGCACCCCGCCCCACAGCGGCGCGAAGTTCTTGTGGCGCCAGACTTCCTTGCCGCTCTTCGGGTCGATGGCGCGCAGCACGCCGATGTAGTCTTCGTTCAACGGCTTGATGGTGAAGCCCGCCCCGAGGAACGCCGCGCCTTTTTTGTAGGCGATGTCTTCGTTCCAGATGTCCATGCCCCATTCGTTGGACGGCACATAGAACAGCCCGGTGTCACGGTTGTAGGCCATCGGCATCCAGTTTTTCGCGCCGAGGAACGCCGGCGCGACGAACACCGAGGTGCCTTTGGTTTCACCGCCCGGTGCGCCTGGGCGACTGGCTTCGTTGTAGATCGGCCGGCCGTCCTTATCCAGGCCGCTGGCCCAGGTGATCTTGTCGACAAACGGGAAGCCACGGATGAACTTGCCGTTGGTGCGATCGAGCACGTAGAAGAAGCCGTTACGGTCGGCGGTGGCCGCCGCTTTGATTTCCTTGCCGCCTTCGGTGTAGTTGAAGGAGACCAGCTCGTTCACGCCGTCATAGTCCCAACCGTCGTGGGGCGTGCTCTGGAAGTGCCACTTGATGGTGCCGTCATCCGGGTTCAGCGCCAGGCGCGAGGATGAATAGAGGTTGTCGCCGGGGCGCAGGTGCGAGTTCCACGGCGCCGGGTTGCCGGTGCCGAACAGCAGCAGGTTGGTTTCCGGGTCGTAGTAGCCGCCCAGCCATGGCGCCGCGCCGCCGGTCTTCCACAGGTCGCCAGGCCAGGTCTTGCCCGCCTCGCCGCCGGAAATGCCGTTCTCCACGGCCTTGCCGTCCTTGTAGACATAGCCCATATGGCCTTCGACGGTTGGACGCATCCACAGCAGGTCGCCGTTTTTCGGATCGTAGGCCTGGATCTTGCCCACCACGCCGAATTCGCCACCGGCCACGCCGGTAATCAGCTTGCCGTTGACCACCAGGGGCGCGGCGCTGATCGAGTAACCTTCCTTGTGGTCGGCAACCTGCTTGCTCCACACCACTTTGCCGGTGTCTTTATTCAGCGCTACCAGCTTGGCATCGAGGGTGCCGAAGAACACCAGGTCGCCGTACAGCGCCACACCACGGTTGATCACGTCGCAGCAGGGGCGGATGTCATCGGGCAGGCGCGCATCGTACTGCCAGAGCTTCTTGCCGGTGCGCGCATCCACCGCGAACACCCGGGAGTAGGAACCGGTGAGGTACATCACCCCGTCCTTGATCATCGGCTGCGCCTGCTGGCCGCGCTGTTTCTCGCCGCCAAAGGAGAAGGCCCAGACCGGGCGCAGGTCCTTGACGTTGTCCACATTGAGGGTGTCGAGCGGGCTGTAGCGCTGGCCCTGCACGCCCAGGCCGTTGGTGACGATCTGCCCAGGGTTTTTCGGGTCCTGGAGGATGTCCTGGTCGGTCACGGCGGCCATGGCTTGGCCGGATAACAGAATGGCACCGAGCAACACACTCAAGGCGAAGGGTTGGCGGCGTGCGGGTTGGGTCATGACGGCTACCTCTGCGGTTTTTTGTTATACCCGGGAAATTTTCCCGGTCTGGTAGCGATTCTTGGGCGCAGGGGCAGTTGTCACAATTGACCGCAGTATCGAGATTGCTAGTTCCTTAGTAGCGGGTATGGCCGCTCAGTGCGCCGAGTCGACGCGTTGCATCTGCTCGCGCTCATAACGCGGATACAAGTGGCTGACGCTGCGGATCAGTTCGTAGCGGCTCAGGCTGATGGCGGCGAAACGCTCGGGAATGGGGCTGCGGATCATCTCGGCCATGTCGCTGCCCTGGGCGGCACCGTCGCGCAGCAGCTGGTCGAGCCAGGTGAGGTAGTCGCGCATCTGGGCGAAGGGCTGCGCGTCACTGGCGACCGGGCCGTGGCCGGGCACGATCAACGTCCAGGGCAAAGCTTGCAGGGTGTCGAGGTCGGCCAGCCACGCCGTCAACCCAGGGCTGTTGGGCGTGGTAAGCGCGCGTTGGTAGAACACCAGGTCGCCGGTAAACAGTACGCCAGTGTTCTGGTCGAGAATGGCCAGGTCGGCGCCGGTGTGGCCGGTCAATGCGAGCAGACGCAAGTCGTGGCGGCCAACGCTCAGCACACCGGGTTCCAACACCTGGGTGGGCAACACCACCTCGGTGCCGCGCATCCAGTCGCCGACCATGCGGTAGAGGTTTTCCGCCATGCCGTCGCCTTGCTCATGCAGCAGGCGCGTGGTGTCGGCCAGGGCGCCGATGGGCACGTCCTTGAACGCCTGGTTGCCCAGCGCATGGTCGGGGTGATGGTGGGTAATCAGCACCTGGATCACCGGCTTGGGGGTGACGCGGGCGATGGCCTCGCGCATGGCTTCGCCGTAGCGCCGCGACGGGCCGGTGTCGATCACCACCACGCCCGCCTCGGTGACGATAAAAGCGGTGTTGACGATATTGCCGCCATTGGCCTTGGCGAAGTTGTCGGTACTGCCTTCGAGCAGCCAGGTGTCATCGGCGATCAACCGTGGCTTGAGGGCGTAGTCCAGGTCCGCCAGCGCGGGCAGGCTCAAACTCAGGCACAGCAATAGAATCCAGCGCATGCCGCGCTCCTTCTGGTCAGGGAATGGCGGCGTCGAATTCATTGCCACTGTTGTCGCGCAACACCAGGCGGGTCGGCCCTGGGGCGTCGATATCAAAGGCCAGGTTGGGGTTTTCGCTGACCGCCGGGAACAGCTCCAGCTCGGCCAGCACCTGGCCGTCCTGGCCCCGCAGTTGCGCATGGTTGAGGTAGAACTCGGGGATGCCGCTGACCATGCCGTTGTCCATCGGATGCGCCACCTGCACGCGCACCCGGCTGAACTCGCCACGCGGGTAACGCCCGCCGAGCACTTCACCGATGTGTTCTTCCCAGCCGGGCTGGGTGCGTACCACGCTGGGCGCGGTGCAGCCGCCGCCGGCCGCATCGATCAGGGTCGAGCCGACGTGCCACAGCCCGTCGTCGGTGAGCACTGCCGCGCGCAACGGCGTGGCCTGTTCGATACGAATCCGCAGCGATAGCCACGGCAGCACCCCGGCCTTGGGCTGGAAGTCGACGATCTTCGGCAATGGGTTGAGCTCGGCCCAGGCGAGGATTTTCAGCACATGGCCCTTGAACGCCCGGGCGTCGATCTCCAGCGGCACCTGGCGCGCATCTTCGGCAAACGGCGGCGTCAGCAGCTTGACCCGTTCGTCGAACACAAACGGCGCTTCGGCCAGAAACTGCTTGTGGTAGAACGCCCACATCACCGACGGCACCGGGTCCTTGCCTGGCTCGACGTCCACGGCGTGGGCCGCCAGCGGTAACCAGCAGGCCAGCAGGCAGCTCAGTCGCACGTTCAGTCGCCAGATCATCGCCTGCTCCTATTGGTACATCTCGGGCACTTCGTATTGCAGGCCGTAATGGCTGTAGATGGCTTGCAGCGAACCGTCGCGGATCAAGCCTTCAAGGGCCTCTTCCACCGCGTAGGCCAACTGGCGATTGCTTTCATGCACCGCCATGCCGATTTCCCAGCGTTGCCTGCCCATGTTCGGGTAGGCGTTCTCGGCCAGGGCCAGTTGCGGGTCGTGGGCCTCATGCACCTGCCAGTCGATTTCGCCACGCATGGCCATCACCGCATCGACCTCGCCGGCCTTCATCGCCGCAAAGGCCTGGGGCACGCCGGGGTAGTGATGGGTCTTGCCGGCAAGCATGCCGTTGAACACCGAGGTCAGGTAGAACGACGGCACGCTGTCGACTTCGACGCCGACCGGGTGCTGCTCGAACACCGCCACGCTGGCGACCTTGTCCAGGCGCCGGCGATCGTAGGCCACCTGCCATTGTTCGTTCTGGTAAGGCCCGAACATCACCACATGGCCGTTTTCCAGCTCGCCCTGGTCATTGCGCTTTTGCGCGTAATCGCGGTCGTAGGGCGCGCGCATCATCAGGTCGGCCAATTGCTGGTTGTGCAACGGGCTGCCGCGCCAGATGTAGTCGCGCAGGTCGTCGTCAAGCTTCTCGCCGGCCGGCGCCCAGATCAACGTGAGTTGCACCCCCAGCGCCTTGGCCAGGGCCTGGGCCAGCTCCACGTCGACCCCACGCGGGGTGGCGCCGTCTTCAAAGCTGTAGGGGGCAAAGTCCTTGTACACCGCCACTTTCAGTTCGCCGTCGGCGATCATCTGGTCATAGCTGCGCACCTGTGCCTGTGCCGTCTGGCAACACAGCAGGGCCAGGCCAAGCACATAAGCGAACAGGCGCATGGCTTACTCCTCGACGTGCACGGTGTCCAGGTAGGTGCGCACGGCCCACAAGGCTTCCTGGCTCAGGTAGTCGGCCATCTTCGGCATATACACCCGGCCGTCGCGTACCGCGCCATGACGCACGCGCTCGACGAACCACTCATCACCGGCTTCGCCCACGTCGAGCATGCGCAGGTCGGGGGCGATGCCGCCGGACTTGGCTTCCAGGCCGTGGCAGGCGGCGCAGTTCTGGTTATAGGCGGACGAGCCGATTTCCACGGCCCGGTCGTGTTCAGGGGAGGTGCGGTACGGATTGACCGCCGCCCAGCCGTCTTCGTTGACCGGCACGCCGGCGTCCTTGATCGAGGTCAGGCCCTTGGTTTCCACGGCTTGCGGGACCACGTTGCCATGGGCCCAGGCGGAGCCCGCAGCGATCACACCGGCCAACAGCCCGGCGACAAGCAAGGCGTTGTGTTTTGTTGTCATTATTTTTGCCCTCAGGATTGCACGCAAAACCTCCTTGCAGAGGCTATGGCAACCATCTTAGAAACCCCGGGGCATGGGCCGTATGCTGCTTTGGTGGCCGGCTTATCCTCCCTTGGTAGTAGGGCTTGTGGGGCACGCCTAAAACAGCGGCGCCACGGGAAGTCTTCCCGGCCACAGCGGGCATTTTTCCGTATCCGTCCGGCCCCCTGACGCTCCACCCTGTGCAGGCCAAAACCTCCACTGGGAACTGCAACCATGACAATAAGATCGCTACCCGCCCTCTCACCTTTAAGCCTTGCCGTGCAAGCCTTCGTGCTGGTGGGCAGCCTGTCCCTCAGTGCCGCGGGCTATGCCGCCGCCGAGCCTGCGGCCAAGCAAACCCGCAACGTCACCTGGGAAGACATCGCCAACGACCACCTGACCACCCAGGACGTGCTGCAATACGGCATGGGCACCAACGCCCAGCGCTGGAGCCCGCTGGCCCAGGTCAACGACAAGAACGTGTTCAAGCTCACCCCGGCCTGGTCCTACTCGTTCGGCGATGAGAAACAACGCGGCCAGGAATCCCAGGCCATCGTCAGCGACGGCGTGGTCTACGTGACCGGTTCCTACTCCCGCGTGTTCGCCCTCGACGCCAAGACCGGCAAGCGCCTGTGGACCTACAATCACCGCCTGCCCGACAACATTCGCCCCTGCTGTGACGTGGTCAACCGGGGAGCGGCGATCTTCGGCGACAAGATCTACTTCGGTACCCTCGACGCGCGCCTGATCGCCCTCGACAAGAACACCGGCAAAGTGGTGTGGAACAAGAAGTTCGGCGACCACGCCGCTGGCTACACCATGACCGGCGCCCCGGTGCTGATCAAGGATAAGGTCAGCGGCAAGGTGCTGCTGATCCACGGCAGCTCCGGCGATGAGTTCGGCGTGGTCGGCCAGCTGTTTGCGCGTGACCCGGACACCGGCGAAGAGGTCTGGATGCGTCCGTTCGTGGAGGGCCATATGGGCCGCCTCAACGGCAAGGACAGCACGCCGACCGGCGACGTGAAAGCCCCGTCGTGGCCGGATGACCCGACCACCGAAACCGGCAAGGTCGAGGCCTGGAGCCACGGCGGCGGCGCACCTTGGCAGAGCGCGAGCTTCGATGCCGAGACCAACACCATCATCGTCGGCGCCGGCAACCCCGGCCCGTGGAACACCTGGGCGCGCACCTCCAAGGACGGCAACCCCCACGATTTCGACAGCCTCTACACCTCCGGCCAGGTCGGCGTCGACCCGAGCACCGGTGAAGTGAAATGGTTCTACCAGCACACGCCGAACGATGCCTGGGACTTCTCCGGCAACAACGAACTGGTGCTGTTCGACTACAAGGACAAGGACGGCAAAGTGGTCAAGGCTACCGGCCACGCCGACCGCAACGGCTTCTTCTACGTGGTCGACCGCAACAACGGCAAGCTGCAGAACGCCTTCCCGTTTGTCGACAACATTACCTGGGCCAGCCATATCGACCTGAAGACCGGCCGCCCCGTGGAAAACCCAGGCCAACGCCCGGCCAAGCCATTGCCGGGTGAAACCAAGGGCAAACCCGTGGAGGTCTCTCCGCCGTTCCTGGGCGGCAAGAACTGGAACCCCATGGCCTACAGCCAGGACACCGGCCTGTTCTACATCCCGGGCAACCAGTGGAAAGAGGAATACTGGACCGAAGAGGTCAACTACAAGAAGGGCTCGGCCTACCTGGGCATGGGCTTTCGTATCAAGCGCATGTATGAGGACCACGTCGGCACCCTGCGCGCGATGAACCCCACTACCGGCAAGGTGGTGTGGGAACACAAGGAACACCTGCCGTTGTGGGCCGGCGTGCTGGCGACCAAGGGCAACCTGGTGTTCACCGGGACCGGCGATGGTTTCTTCAAGGCCTTCGACGCGAAAACCGGCAAGGAGCTGTGGAAGTTCCAGACCGGCAGCGGCATCGTCTCGCCGCCGATCACCTGGGAACAGGATGGCGAGCAGTACATTGGCGTCACCGTCGGTTATGGCGGCGCGGTGCCGTTGTGGGGCGGCGACATGGCCGAGCTGACCAAGCCGGTGGCGCAAGGCGGGTCGTTCTGGGTGTTCAAGATCCCGAGCTGGGATCAGAAAACCGCGCAAAAATAACCCCTGCGAGAATGCCGGGCCGCCTTTTGCAGTAAGCAGGCTCCTGTGGCGAGCGGGCTTGCCCCGCGCTGGGCTGCGAAGCGGCCCCGGCATTTCTCCAGCAGCACCGTGCGCTCAGGCTCTACGACTGCTGCGCAGCCGAACGCGGGGCAAGCCCGCTCGCCACAGTAAGCCCGCTTGCCACAGTAAACCCGCTCCCCACAGGATCCCTAGAGGTTGCACGATGAACTACCTGCCCTTGTTACTCCTGCTCTCCCTGCCCCTGGCGCACGCCGACGACGGCGACGACGCCCCACTGGTCGTCAACGGCTGTACGATCGCCGAACACAGCCAATGCCCCGGCGCCAACCTCAAGGGCGCCAACCTCAGCAACCAGGACCTGAGCAGAATGAACCTGGCCGGTGCCGACCTGCGCGACGCCGATTTGCGCCATGCCAACCTCGACCTGGCCAACCTGGAAAAAGCCCGGTTGCAGGGCGCCAACCTGACCCGCGCCAGCTTGCAGCAAAGCAACCTGCGCCTGGCCGACTTCACCGGCGCGACGCTGATGGCGATCCAGGGTTGGGGTCTGTTTGCCCAGGGCGCACAGTTCGAAAACGCCAACCTCAGCGCGGCCTACCTGCAATTCGCACGGCTGTCGGGGGCAAAAATGCACAAGGCCAACCTGCGTGCCGCCGACCTGGAAATGACCTGGCTGAGCAAGGCCGACCTGCAAGGAGCGGACCTGAGCGATGCGAATCTACAGGAAGCCAAGTTCGGCGAAAGCAACCTGGAACAGGCCACGCTCACCGGCAGTCGCCAGCACTATGCGAACTTTCAGGATGCCAATATGGAAGGCTGCAAAGACTGTCCTACCACCTGGAATCGCTAGACCACCACGATTCAAAATGTGGGAGGGGGCTTGCCCCCGATGGCGGTGGATCAGTCAATGCCTGAGTGACTGAAGCACCGCTATCGGGGGCAAGCCCCCTCCCACATTTGAAGGGTGTAAAACAGAGAGAAAACTGTCAGCCCGCTACGCGCACCACGCCCATGTCGATCCCCAGATGCACCAGTTCGGCATGGGAACTGACCTGCAACTTGCTCTTGAGCAAGGTCAAGTGGTTGGACACGGTCTTGCTGCTGATATTCAGCTGGTCGGCAATCGCCCGGGTAGGCGTGCCCTTGGCCAGCATCAGGAAAATCTCCAGCTCGCGCGGGGTCATGCCCTGCAGGCGTTGATCGCTGGGGGTGTAGGCCAGCTCGGTGGCCAGGGCCTGTTCGATATAGGCGTGGCCGTCGAGGATGCGCCGCACCGCTTCGATCAACACCTCGGGCGCCGAGCTTTTGGTCAGGTAGCCTGAGGCCCCCGCCTCCAGGGCCTGGCGCACCAGTGGTAATTCGTCGTGCATGCTGAAGAACAGCACGCGCAACTGCGGCAGGCGCTGGCGCAGGCGGCGCGTGGTTTCCAGGCCGCTGATACCGGGCAGGCCGAAATCCATGATCACCAGGTTCGGCACCGCTTCCTGCACGCGGCTGAGGGCTTCTTCACCACTGGCCGCCTCGCGCACCTCAATGGCCGGCAGCAGCGCCCGCAACAGGCTGGCATAGCCCTGGCGCACCACCGCGTGGTCATCCACCAACAGAATATTCATGAAGCCTCCAATGGCATGTTCAACGCCAGCGCCCAACCGGCGCCGGGATGGCTGAGGATTTTCAGTTCGCCGCCCAGGCAGCGCGCGCGTTCGGCCATCGAATACAGGCCGACACCCGGGCGCTGCGGCGTGTGTGCACCGCGCCCGTTGTCGCGCACCCACAGGCGCAGGCGCGAACCGCGACGGTGCAGGCGCACGCAGACATGGCTGGCGTCGGCATGCCGCACGACATTGGTCAGGGCCTCCTGGAGCAGGCGGTAGAGGTGGGTCTTGCTCGCTCCGGACAATGCCGGCAAATCGGTGCTGACCCGTAGCCGGCAATCGATGCCATGGCTGGCCTGCCACTGCGTGACCAGCATCGAAAAAGCCTCGGCCATCGGCAGGTGTTGCAGGGCCACCGGGTACAGGTCGTGGACCAGCGCGCGGAAACCTTGCTGCAAGTGGTCGCAGTGATCTTCCAGTTGCGCCACCGTGCGCGCCAGCAATGGCGGCTGGTCGGTGACCAGGCGTAACAGGCAGGCCTGGGCGCGAATGCCGGCCAGGTATTGGCCCAGGTCATCGTGCAGGGTCTGGGCCAGGTGATTGCGCTCCTGCTCCTGCACCGCCATCAGGGTCTGGGTCAGTTGGGTGTTGTCGGTGCGCGCCTGCTCCAGGGCGTGGGTCATGCGGTTGAAATGCAGCGCCAGTTGCCGCGCTTCCGGCGACCCCGCGCTGTGCAGACGGACATTGAGCTGGCCGGCGCACACCTGCTGCAGGGCCCGCAGCAACTCATCGAGCACGCCCATGCCACGGCGCACCGCCCAACGGATGGTCAACAGGCTCAAGGCCAGCGCCAACGCGCACAGGCCCAACAGTTGTTGCAGGGAGTCCCAGACTTCGTCGATTTCATCCCGTGGGTCGACCGCGATCGACACGCGCCGGCCGTCCGGCAAGTCCAGTACCTGGGGACTGCGCCGCGCCTGGGCAAACAGCAGGCGGCCGAGCCAGGCATCCAGGCCATCTGCCGCCGGTGCCTGCAAGGTTTCGCCAGGCCCCAGCCAATGCACGCGCACATGACGCAGGCTGGCGGTGAGGTGTGGCTGCAGGCTGGCGGGGTCGCGCTCGGCGGTTTCGCTGAGGTAGTGCACCACCGCTTCGGCCGATTGCAGCTCGCGCTCCACATCCGCCAAGGCCTGGTGCATCAACAGGCCAGTGCAGGCGCAGGTGACCAGGGCGAAAAAGCCGCACACCCACAGGTTGATGCGCCACAGCGCCGACATGCCTAGCGCGCCACGCTGGCGGGCACGCTCGACGCCGGGCGTGGTGCGTGCAGCTTGTCGACGCCGATCAGGCTGACGATCAGCAGGAACGGTAGGAGCAGGACCTTGAGGATGTGCATGAGCGTTCATCTCCCGAGTGAGCGCGACGCGGATGCCCCATGCTAAGACCGCGCCACGCGCGCGGGGCTACTACCTTGGTACTGCCCCAGCGGTACTTTCTGCATATTTGCAGCGCCCCCAAGGGTTCCTATGCTGGCGCTACCTGTCATGGAGTGCCTTATGCGCCTGCTCGCCCCCTACGCCGTGCTGTACCTGCTGGCGATCGCTTGCGCCGCCGGGGTGGCCAGCGCCAGCCAGGCCGCCGAGGCGCCGCTGGCGGTACAGATTGGCTACCTGGGCTACCGGCCGGATCCGGGGCCGCTGCTGTCGAATGTGATCCCCGAGCCGAGCGATGCCGGGCAACGCGGCGCCGAGCTGGCGATCATCGACAGCAACAGCACCGGCGCCTTTCTCAACCAGCGCTACAGCCTGACCAGCGCTACGGTGGACACCCCCGAGGCCCTGCTCGCCGCCGCCCAGGCCCAGCACGCCCAGGGCCTGCGCGTGTTCGTGGTCAACGCCCCCGCCGCCAGCCTGCGCCAACTCAGCGCGGCACTGCCCGACAGCCTGCTATTCAACGCAGGCAGCCCGGATGACAGCCTGCGCAGCACCGACTGCCTGGGTAACGTGCTGCACAGCCTGCCGAGCCGGGCCATGCTCGCCGATGCCCTGGCGCAGTTCATGGTGGTGCGCAAATGGCAAAAGGCGCTGCTGATCGTCGGCCCCACCGAGGATGACCAAGCCTACGCCGCCGCCCTGCGCCGCGCCGCCAAGCGTTTCGGCGTGCAACTGGTGGCGGAAAAAGCCTGGCGTTTCGATAACGACCAACGCCGCAGTGCCCAGGCGGATATGCCGCTGTTCACCCAGACCGCCGAATACGACGTGGTACTGGTGGCCGATGAGCGCGGCGACTTCGGCGAGTACGTGCCCTACCAGACCTGGTACCCGCGCCCCGTCGCCGGCACTCAGGGCCTGACGCCCACCGGCTGGCACAAAACCGTCGAGACCTACGGCGCCGCGCAATTGCAAAAACGCTTCGAGGCCCTGGCCGGGCGCTGGATGAACGACCGCGACTTCGCCGCCTGGATGGCCGTGCGCAGCGTCGCCAGTGCGGTCAACAAGTTGCGCCAGGTCGAGCCCATGGCCATCCGCCAACTGGAGATCAGCGAACAATTGCCACTGGACGGTTTCAAGGGCCGCAAGCTCAGCTACCGCCCGTGGAACGGCGAGTTGCGCCAACCGATCCCGATCGTGCAGCCCCGCGCCCTGGTCAGCACCTCGCCCCAGGACGGTTTCCTGCACCCCTTCAACGAAATGGACAGCCTGGGCTACGACAAGCCCGAGGTGACCTGCCGCTTCCCCTGATCGCTCCCCTACTCACAATAATAAGGAATCCGCCATGCGCCGCACCCTGCTCTCATGCGCCCTGCTGCTTGCCGCCGGGCACGCCATGGCCAGCACCGCCTGGGTCTCCAACGAGAAAGACAACAGCCTGAGCCTGATCGACATGCAGACCCTGCAAGTCACCGACACCCTCAAGGTCGGCCAGCGCCCAAGGGGCTTGTTGCTGTCCCACGACAACACGTTGCTGTACATCTGCGCCAGCGACTCGGACCGGGTACAGGTGATGGACGTGGCGACGCGCAAGATCATCAAGGAACTGCCCTCCGGCAAGGACCCCGAGCAGTTCGCCTTGCACCCCAATAACCGCTGGTTGTACGTGTCCAACGAAGACGATGCGCTGGTGACAGTGATCGACACCGAGACCTCCAAGGTGCTCGGCCAGATCAACGTCGGCGTGGAGCCTGAAGGCATGGCCGTGAGCCCGGACGGCAAGTGGGCGGTGAACACCAGCGAAACCACGAACATGCTGCATTGGATCGACACCAGCACCCAGACCCTGGCCGACAGCACCCTGGTGGACCAGCGCCCGCGCTTCGTCGAGTTCAACCACGATGGCTCGCAGCTGTGGGCTTCGGCGGAAATCGGCGGCACCGTGACCATCCTCGACGTGGCCAGCCGCACGATCCTCAAGACCCTGACCTTCAAGATCAAGGGCGTGCACCCGGACAAGGTGCAGCCGGTCGGGATCAAGCTCAGCGCCGACGGCAAGTACGGCTTTGTCGCCCTCGGCCCGGCCAACCATGTGGCGGTGATCGATGCCAAGACCTTCGAAATCCTCGACTACCTGCTGGTGGGCCGCCGCGTCTGGCAGATGGCATTCACCCCGGACGAAAAACAGTTGCTGGCCACCAATGGCGTGAGCGGCGATGTATCGGTGATCGATGTGGACAGCCTCAAGGTGATCAAGTCGGTCAAGGTCGGACGTTATCCGTGGGGCGTGGTGGTGACGCCATGAACGCCCTGGAGGTGCGCGACCTGAGCTTCGCCTATGGCGCACGCCAGGCCCTGCACGAGGTGAGTTTCAGCCTGGCGCCCGGAGGGTTTGCCGCGTTGCTGGGGCCCAACGGCGCGGGCAAATCCACCTTGATCGCGCTGCTCACGCGGTTGTACGACTTGCAAAGCGGCGATATCCGCGTGGGCGGCCACTCCCTGCGCGATGCGCCACGCGCAGCACTCACGCAACTGGGGGTGGTGTTCCAGCAAAGCACCTTGGACCTGGATTTGAGCGTGGAGCAGAACCTGCGCTACCACGCCGCGCTGCACGGCTTATCGCGGCGCCAGACCGACCTGCGCGTTGCCGCCGAGCTGGCGCGCCAGGCCCTGACGGAACGGCGCCGCGAAAAAGTCCGCGAACTCAACGGCGGTCACCGGCGCCGCGTCGAAATCGCCCGGGCGTTGCTGCACGAACCCCGCTTGCTGCTGTTGGATGAAGCCAGTGTCGGCCTCGACCCCGCCAGCCGCCTGGCCCTGAACCAGCACGTGCGCAGGCTGTGCCTGGAGCAAGGCATCAGCGTGCTGTGGACCACCCACCTGCTCGATGAAGTGCAGCCCGACGATGCGCTGATGATTCTGCACCAGGGCCGCTTGGTGGCCAGCGGGCAAGTCGACGCGTTGATCCAGGCCCAGGGCGGCGACCTGGGCAGCGTGTTCGCGCGCCTGACCCGCCCCGCCCCCACAGGAGCCGTGGCATGAACGCTTACTGGCAATGCTTGCGCGGCATCGTGCTGCGCGAGTGGCTGCGCTTTGTGTTGCAGCGCACCCGGTTTCTCAGCGCCCTGGTGCGCCCGCTGTTGTGGTTGCTGGTGTTTGCCGCCGGGTTCCGCGCTGCGCTGGGCATTTCGGTGATCGAACCCTACGACACTTACATCCCCTACGAGGTCTACATCATCCCGGGGCTGGCCTGCATGATCCTGCTGTTCAACGGCATGCAGGGTTCGTTGTCGATGGTTTACGACCGCGAGATGGGCAGCATGCGCGTGCTGCTGACCAGCCCGCTGCCGCGCACATTTTTGCTGTGCAGCAAGCTGCTCGCCACCGCGTTGATTTCGCTGTTGCAGGTGTACGGGTTCCTGGCGATTGCCTGGGTGTATGGCGTGCAACCGCCGGCCATGGGGCTGCTGATCGCCCTGCCCGCCTTGCTGCTGGTGGCCTTGATGCTGAGTGCCCTGGGCCTGCTGCTGTCGAATGCCATTCGTCAGTTGGAAAACTTTGCCGGGGTGATGAATTTCGTGATCTTCCCGCTGTTTTTCCTGTCATCGGCGCTGTACCCGCTGTGGAAGATGCGCGACTCCAGTGAATGGCTGTACTGGTTGTGCGCGATCAACCCGTTTACCCACGCCGTGGAGCTGGTGCGCTTTGCCCTGTATGAACGCTTCGCCGGCCTGGCCCTGGCGGTGTGCCTGGGCTTGACCGTGCTGTTCGCGGTGTTGGCGGTACTGACCTTCAACCCTCAGCATGCGGCGTTGCGCAAAAAGGGCTGAGGCTGGCAAAAACTACTACTTTAGTACTGGTTTTCCTGTCTATCGTCGCATTCCCAAGGGCTCGGGACTCACGTGTAATGGCCGCATAACGATAAGGATTGCCCCGCCATGCTGCCTGCCCGACTGCCTCTGTTGGCACTGCTGTGTCTGTTCATCGCTTACGCGCATGCCGACACCCCACTGTTTTCCGCCGACGGCTACCGCATCAGCCTGTACCGCAGCCCCACGCCCGATCACTTGCCGGGCGCCACGATCATCGACACCCCGGCCCTGCAAGCCCTGCTGGCGCAGACCCCGGCACCGGTGCTGATCGACGTGTATCGGCGCCAATGGCTGCAAGGTCGCTTCATCGAAGACCAGCCTCACGCCAACCTGCCCGGCAGCCACTGGCTGGCCAATACCGGCGATGGCGACCTCACGCCGGAATGGCAAAGCTACTTCGTGCGCCACCTGTACACCTACAGCGGCGGCGACCCGACACGACCGCTGGTCTTCTATTGCCGCTCCGATTGCTGGTTGAGTTGGAACGCGGTAAAACGTGCCGCCAACCTGGGCTATACCTCTGTGTACTGGTATCGCGATGGCCTGGATGCCTGGGAAGCGGCGAAGCTGCCGGTGTCGGTTGCGCAACCCGAGCCATTTGAATAACCACAATAAGAAAGGTGAACGGCCATGTACAAAATCCTGATTGCCGATGATCACCCACTGTTTCGCGAAGCGATCCATAACGTCATCAGCGACGGTTTCCCCGGCAGCGAAGTGATGGAGACCGCCGACCTGGACAGTGCCCTGGCGCTGACCCAGGAACACGACGACCTGGACCTGATCCTGCTCGACCTGAACATGCCCGGCATGCACGGCCTCAATGGCCTGATCAACCTGCGCAACGAGTCGCCGACCATTCCGGTGGTGATCGTGTCGGCCGAGCAGGACAAGCAGATCGTGCTGCAAGCCATCACCTACGGTGCCGTTGGTTTTATCACCAAGTCCTCGCCGCGCCAGCAGATGACCGAGGCGATCCAGCAGATTCTCAACGGCAACGTGTACCTGCCGCCGGACATCATCCGCACCCAGAAAACAGGTACCCACCGCCGCCTCAACGAAAACCCCGGCTTCGCCCCCGAACTGCTGCAGGCATTGACCCGCAAGCAGTTGCTGGTCCTGGAACGCATGACCAAGGGTGAGTCGAACAAACAGATTGCCTACACCCTGGAAATTGCCGAGACCACCGTGAAGGCCCACGTGTCGGCGATCCTGCGTAAATTGAATGTGCACAACCGGGTGCAGGCGATACTCAGTGCCGGAGATATAGATTTCGGCTCGTACCTGCGCCGCTGAGTTTCCTGACACAACACCAATCAAAGGTGGGAGGGGGCTTGCCCCCGATGGCAGTGGGTCAGTGACATAAAAGTTGACTGACACACCGCTATCGGGGGCAAGCCCCCTCCCACAGGTTGATCTGCATTTGATGGGGTTTCGGGGTTCACTTGCCGAGCAGGTGGCTCATGGCAGTCTTGAGCTTCATCGGCCGCACTGGCTTATGCATCAAGGTGTGCCCCAGTTCGCGGATCTGTAGCTTCAGCTCGTTGTTGTAGTTGGCGGTGATCATCATCGCCGGGATCGGGCTGGCGCGCCGGGCGTTGATGCGTGCCACGGCGTCGACACCGTTCTGCTCATCGTCCAGGTGGTAGTCGGCGATCAACAGGTCCGCCTCGGCATGGTAGTTGTCCACCTGGCGCGCCAGGTCCTGCTCCGACAGTGCGGTGATCACGCTGCACCCCCAGCCTTCGAGCAAGGTGCGCATGCCCGCGCAAATGGCTGCGTCGTTATCCAGCACCCACACCCGCGCGCCTTGCAGGCGTTCGAGCATCGGCTCGGTCATCGCCGGCATGGGCAATGAACGCGGAGCAGTGGCGCTTAACGGCACCTCCACCGAGAACATCGAGCCCTTGCCCGGCCATGATTTGACGGTGATGCGATGGCCGAGTATCCCGGCGATCTTCTCCACGATCGCCAGCCCCAGGCCCAACCCGCGGTCCTGATCGCGCCGCTGCACATCACCGCGCTTGAACTCCTGGAAGATCTCCTCCAGGCGCTCCTCAGCAATGCCCATGCCGCTGTCCCACACCTGGATCGACAAACGCTGGTGCTGGCGCCGGCAACCGAGCACGATGCGCCCCTGATAGGTGTAGCGAATCGCATTGCTCAGCAGGTTGCGCAGGATACGCGCAAGCAGCTGGATATCGCTGCGCACCAGCGCCGAACAGCCGATAAAGTGCAACGCCAAACCTTCGCTGCGAGCCAGTTCGGTGTATTCCACAGCCAGGTTGTCGAGCAACTCGCTCAAGGCAAACGGGGCGATATCGGCCTTGATCACCCCGGCGTCCAGCTTGGAGATATCCACCAGGGTACCCAGCAGGTTTTCCACGTCTTCCAGGGAATTGCTCACGTTGCGCACCAGGGTTTCATTGGCCTGGGGCTCGCGGCGTTCGAGCAAGGCACCGGTGAACAGCCGCGCGGCGTTCAGCGGTTGCAGCAGGTCGTGGCTGACGGCGGCGAGGAATTTGGTTTTCGACAGGTTGGCCTGTTCCGCCTCCAGCTTGGCTTCACGCAGGCGTGACTCCACCCGGCGACGCTCGTCGATCTCGCGCAGCAGTTGGTCGTTGAGCGAGGTCAGCTCCGAGGTACGCTGGGCGACGCGCTGCTCCAGATGCAGGTAAGCCTGATGCAAGGCTTCGGCGGTGCGGCGGCGTTCGGTGATGTCGCGGATCAGCACGAAAATCCCCACCACTTCGCCATTGGCCAGGCGGTTGGGCACGTAGGAGCGCAGCATGTAGCGCTCCTGGTTCTTGATATTGGTTTCGGCGAATTCGAAGGTCACGCTCTCCCCCGCCAGCGCGCGGGCGACATACGCATCCAGGCGCTGGCAGTGCTGTTCGCTGTGCACTTCGCGCAGGCTCTGCCCGAGCATCATGCCCCGTGGCCAGCAGTACCATTCTTCGTAGACTTTGTTGGTGAACTCATACACCAGGTCGGCATTCAGGTAGCCGATCAGGGCCGGCACATGGTCGGTGATCAGGCGAATCCAGCGCTCGCTTTCCTGGGCTTTTTGCGCGGCGGCCTGTTCCCGCCGCAGCGTTTCGGCGCGCAGCCGGGCGTTGATCAACAAATGGTTGCTGGCGCGCAGTTCGGCCATCGCCTGGTTGAGTGCGTCGGTGCGCTCGCGCACTTGTTCGGCCAGTACCACCGAATGCTGGAAGGTGGTGTACGGGTCATTGCCCTGGGTCACGCCGGACTCGATACGCTCGATCAACGCCGCATTGATCCGCGCCAGCTTGTGGTTGTCCTGGCGCAGTCGCGCCACCTCGGCCAACAGTTCAGTGCGATCCAGGAGCTCGACCTCGGGCAATGGCGACGCCGGTGAAGGTTTGGTTGATATGCATGCCATTGAACTGTTCTCCGTAGGTGTTGAACCCCATCACCCGATGGTCACGCAGAAAGCAGCCGATTTGTTCGAGGTTGTCGCTGTCTTCCAGCTCCAGGCGCCGCAGGAAGCAGTCGCAACCAATGGTCAGCAGCAAGTCGCCAAGACGCGATTGCAGGCCGTCGAACAGGTTTTCCAGGTTCGGCAGGATCGGCCCCGGCTTCATCACGGTGAGCACGATGCCGTTTTCCACCGCACAGTAGAAACTCAGGCTCAGGTCGTCATGCACCTGCTGGATCGCCCGCACGTAGTACTGGTCATGGATACGCACCGCCAGCGGGTGGGCAGCGAAGATACGGTGGTCAAGGTCGGCCACGGCCACGCCGATATGTCGCGCGTATTCTTCGGCGGCGGGTTCGGCGTTGAGTTCGAAGACGCGGCGCGACGGGCTGTCGGCGCCGGTCACCACCAGCTTTTCGCTGCGCGGCAGAATGTGGTGAGTGGTGAAGACCTCGAAATCCAGCCAGGTATTGACCAGCACCACCACCGCCGCACCACTGTGGAAGGCGCCGTTGAAGTACACGTGAGTGTGGGTGAGGAAGTTGTCGTCACCGGCCGAACCGCCGAAGTGCGGAATGTCGCCAAGCGCGGCACTGAGGGCGGCGAGCACCATTTCTTCACGACTGGACAAACCATCGAGCAAGGTCAGGGCGAAGGTATTGCCCTTGATCGGCGCCAGGGTGTTGCTGCGACAGCCGCCGACGAGACGTTCGACCATCTGCTGGGCGTCGATCAGGCTGAAGTGTTCCACCTGGTCGATCAATTCGGTGGCGATGGAAAAGTGCGCGTGGTTAAAGCCCATTGCCGTGACGCAATTACGGCCATAGCCTTCAGGCGTGATCTCGCCGGCACTGGTGCAGCCCACCACCCGTACGCTGCCGAAGCACTGTTGCAGGGCCTGGCCCAGGGCCTGTAGATCGTAGGAGGCTGAGCAGAAAAACAGCACGAAGCCCAGGTATGGATGCAGCAGTTGCTCGGCCAATTCCTCGGCGGCCTGCCTGGCATCGATCGCCTGGGACATGGCACTGACTACGCCTTCACTGTTGTGCATCGTTGGTTCCCCCTCTGAGGCATGAGTGTACGAAGGGCGGGGGGCGGGACCTATGCTACTTGGGTACTGGGTGGGGGGATGCGATGGGATGAAGTTTCACGGTATCGCACCGCCCCTCCAGTTGGATTGCAGTGCAGGGGTTACCAGGTGAGCACGGCTCCGACGGCGAAGGTATCGGTGTCTTCATTCTGCGCGCGGGTGTCATGCCCCTTGATCTGGAACTGGTTGTACTCGGCCACCAGCTTCAGGTTGGCATTCACGTCGTGGAACAGTGCAATACCCCGGGTCTCATAATCCGCGCCGCTGCCCACCACGCCGTTGCCGTCGTCCTGGGTCTTGCCATAGGACAACGCCAGGCGGTTCTTGCCCAGCTTGTACGAGCCCTGGAGCAGGTAGCCGTTGCTGTCGACATTACGCAGGGTCGCCTCGCCGGCATTGTTGGTGAAGAACGGGTTGATGCCCTTGGCCTGGAAGCCCGAGCCGGTCAGGGACAGGCCGCCCACTTTCGCCTGCACGCCATAGCCCAGGCCCTTGGAGGTGACGGACGCCACGGTCGAGTCGGTGTTGTCGGAGGTCTGGTAGCTGCCGTTGAGCCAGCTATAGATTTTCGCCCCGCCGAGGTCGAACTGGTAGGTGACCTCGCTCTCGGTGCGCGGGTTCTTCTGGTAGGCCTTGCCTTGGGGGCTGCTGTCGTTGGTATCCACCGGGTCGAGGATGCCCACGGCAATGCGCAGGCCATCCATCACCGGGGTGCGGTAGGTGATCTGCGAGGTGGGGAACGGGTACGGGTAACCGCTGCCGATATTGCCGAACGACACCCCGCCGCCATCCACCAGGCCGAGGCTGTCGCTGACCTGGCCGTAGCCCGCGAGCAGCTCATCGAGCAGGATATTGGAGCGCGCGAACAGGCCGAAATCCTTGCCGATCAGCACCTCGCCCCACTCGGGGTTGGCCACGGTGCCGTAGAACTGGCGCACGTCGATGGCGGTGTCGGTGCCATTGGTTTCGCTGTCGTTGATGGTCACCCAGAACGATGCGCGGGCGCCGAGCTTGAGGTCGTCAGCCTGCTTGCTCATGTTGAAGCCCAGGTAGTTGGGCAAGAAGCCCATCTTCACCCGCGCCTGGCGCCGATCGTATTGGTCACCGGCGCGGTCCACCTTGCTGTTGACGTAGAAGGCGTTGATGTAGCCATCGGTGGAAAAGGTCGTGTCGTCTTTGTCATACAGCATGATTTCCGCATCGGCGAACGGGCTGAGCCCGAGGCTGAGAATAAAAGCAGGTAACAGACGCAGGGGGAGGTTCTTATTGTTATGCATGGTGCGCTCCGCAACAGGGACGTGATGTCGGAGGCGATTATCGAAAGATGCCAGGCCCCGGCCTACGCTGCCTTGGCCGTGATTTGAGGGTGCTTTGGGCGGGCCGGGGGAGCCCGGCAAATGGGGCGTAAGACGGGCCCGGAGACAGGCCCGGCACTTAGGACGTAAGACCGGCCTTGACCAACATGCCGAGGGCCACCAGGACACACAGGCTGGCGAACCCCACTTGCAAGGTGCGCGCAGGGATATGCGCACACAGGCGCCGGCCGATGAGCATGCCGACGATGCTCGCGCCGATAAACACCCAGCCCACCGCTTCGATGCTCACCCCGGCCTGCATGGCGCCCGCCACACCGATCAACGAGATCAGGCTGATCACCATCAACGAGGTGGCGACGATGCCACGCATCTGCACATCGGTCAGTTGCTTGAACGCCGGCACGATCAGAAAGCCACCGCCGACCCCAAGCAGGCCCGACACGGCACCGGTCACCGCGCCCAACGCGGCCAAGGTCGCGCTGCATTTGACGGTCCAGGCCAGGCGCCCGGTCTGCTGGTCGAGCATGCAGTTTTTCTGGCCCCAGGACGCGGCGCCATGGTCACTCGGGCCGGTCTCGACCTTTTCGCGCTGCAGCATGCGCCAGGCCACCAGCACCATCAGCGCACTGAACAGGCCCATCAGCAGTGGCTCGGGCATTTGGTGGGCGAGAAATACGCCCAAGGGTGAAAACAGCGCACCGAGCAAGGCGATCAACAACGCGGCACGATAACGGACCAGGCCGTGGCGCAACCCATCGATCGCCCCGACCGCCGCCGCCGCGCCCACGGCAAGCAACGACACCGGCGCGGCCTGGGTCATGCTCAACCCCAGGCCCAGTACCAACGCCGGCACCCCGAGGATGCCACCACCGGCACCGGTCAAGCCCATGACCAGGCCCATCAACATCCCCAAAAGACTGGCCAGCAGCATTCAATCCACCTTGGTCAGACGGGTCTGCCACTCACGGCCCTTGAGCAGGCCAATGCCTGCCGAACCGCCGGTGACAACGATATCGCCACTGATGGTCGGTCCCCAGTGTTGGTCATTCATGGTCGATCGCCTTTCTTATCGTCATGCACACAAGGGTCGCTGCCGTATGGCCTCACGCCCAGCTTTTCATGACCGCGCCGCAGTAAAGACCGGACAAGGTCTTCATCACTTGGATCACTTCGTGGCTGGCCAGGCCGTAGAAGATGTATTTACCTTCGCGGCGGGTCGACACCAGCCCTTCGTCGCGCAGGATGCCCAACTGTTGTGACAGCGTGGGCTGGCGCACACCGGTCATGGTTTCCAGCTCGCCGACATTGCGCTCCCCCTGGGTCAACTGGCACAGGATCAACAAGCGATCCTCGTTGGCCAGGGCCTTGAGCAAGGAACACGCCTTGGACGCCGACGCGCGCAACTGGGCGACTTCGCCTTCACTCAGAGTAGATTCCATTTGCCGCGGGTCCTTTCTCTCACTTAAGCTCAAAACATTATGTGTAAATGTAAACTGATTGTAATCACTTTTTTCCTCACCGGGGACAGCCGCCATGCCAGCGTTGATTCAAGCCTTTCTGGACGAGGCATCGTCGACCTACACCTACGTCGTCTATGAAACCGATGGCAGCGCCTGCGCCATCGTCGACTCGGTGCTCAACTACGACCCGGCGTCCGGACGCACCGACACCGCCCAGGCCGATAAGGTGATTGCTTTTGTGCGCGAGCATCACCTGCAGGTGCAGTGGCTGCTGGAGACCCACGCCCATGCGGACCATCTGTCTGCCGCGCCGTACTTGCGGCGGATACTGGGCGGCAAGATCGCCATTGGCCAGTGCATCAGCAAGGTGCAGGACGTGTTCAAGAACCTGTTCAATCTGGAGCCGGAATTTCGCGTCGACGGTTCGCAGTTCGATCACCTGTTTGCGCCGGATGAGGTGTTCCATATCGGCTCTCTGAAGGCCAAGGCCCTGCACGTCCCCGGGCATACGCCAGCGGACATGGCCTACCTGATCGACGACCAGTTGATCCTGGTGGGCGACACCCTGTTCATGCCGGATGTCGGCACCGCCCGCTGTGACTTCCCCGGCGGCGATGCGCGCCAGTTGTATGCGTCGATGCGCAAACTCCTGGCCTTCCCACCCCAGACCCGGCTGTACGTGTGCCATGACTACCCACCCGAGGGCCGCGCGGCCCAATGCCTGACCACCGTGGCCGAGCAGCGCGCGGGGAATATTCATGTGCATGACGGGGTGGACGAAGCGGCGTTTGTGGCAATGCGCACCCAGCGCGATGCGGGCCTTGGGATGCCCACGCTGTTATTGCCGGCGATCCAGGTGAATGTGCGAGCGGGCAATATGCCGCCAGCGGAGGGGAATGGGGTGGTGTACCTGAAGATTCCGTTGAATCAGCTCTAAAGCCATCCTGCGTGGCGTCCATGCCGTTGCATGCTCCGGGGGTATTTCGCAGGTGTGATCAGGCTACGGCAAATTTCGACACGATCTGCTTGAGGTCCACCGCCAGCCTCGACAGCTCTTGGCTGGCGATCGAGGTCTGACCGGCCGCCGACGAACTCTGGATGGAAAGATCGCGAATACTGATCAGGTTCTGGTCCACGGACCGGGCCACGTGGGCCTGCTCCTCGGAGGCGGTCGCAATCAACAGGTTACGGTCATTGATATCCGTGATGGCCTCGGTGATCTGAGTAATGGCCAGGCCCGCTTCATGGGCGATCTTCAACGAGTCCAGCGCTTCGTTGCGGTTGAGGGCCATGGAAGACACCGCGTCACTGGAGCACGTCTGGATTTTCGCAATCATCTGCTCGATTTCCTGGGTCGAGGTTTGCGTTCTATGGGCCAGTGCCCGCACTTCGTCGGCCACCACCGCAAAGCCCCGCCCCTGCTCCCCTGCCCTGGCGGCTTCAATGGCCGCGTTCAAGGCCAGCAGGTTGGTTTGCTCGGCAATCGAGCGAATGACTTCAACCACCCGGGCGATGTCCTGTGCCTGCTTGGCCAACCCTTCGACTTCGATACCGGTCTGCTGCACCGTGGCGCTGAGTTTCTCGATCGAGGCGATGGTTTGCGTCACCCGCTCATGGCCAACTTTGGCCGAGCGCTGGGAGTCTTGCGTCGACTGGGAAGCCGAAACCGCATTGCGCGCCACTTCTTCCACCGCCGCCGTCATCTCGTTAACCGCCGTGGCCGCCTGATCCGTTTCCATGCTTTGGCGTTCAATCCCTGCACTGGACTCGCGGGTAATGGCGCTCATCTCTTCCGCAGCCGAGGCCAACTGCCCGGACGCCTCAGAAATATGCTGCAAGGTACTTTTCAGGTTCATTTGCATGGACGCGGTCGACCGTTGTAACTCGGTCAACTCGTCATTGCCGTTGACGGCGATCGCGACACGCAAATCGCCGTCGGCAATTTTGCCGGTCGACACCAACAATTCACGTACCGGCATGATAATGCTGCGGGTAAACAAACGCGCAACCACGAGGGTGAGCAGCACTGAGCCGATCATCAGTAGCCAGGTAAACAGACGCGCGGCTTGATACTCACCGGAGGCAACTTGCACCGCCTGGCTGGAGCCGCGGGCATTCAACTCGATCAGTTCGCTGATGGAGCGTTGCACTTCAAGCGCAATAGGCCCGTTGACATCACGCAAGTAAGTCGACATCTGCTCAGGGGACAGGGTGGAGACTTGCGCAAGAAACTCATCGGTTTTCTGGACGTAGTTCTTGATCCCGCTCATTGCCTGCTTGTACTTGGCTTCTTCCTCGGGGCCCGACACTAACGGTGCATAGCGCTCGGCAACTTCAAGCGCGGCGGCACGAATGCTTTTGAGTTTCTCAAGGGACGCGGGGTCCTGGTGGTCGCTTTCCATGGCAAAACGACGCAGATCAAGACGCAGCTTGTAAAACGCCGCATCTATCTCACCGCCCAGACGAATACTGGGCAGCCAGTTAGTTTCTATATCGACAGTCGACGAATAAACTTTGTCGACTTTTATCAGCGTCATGGCCCCTTGTATCAACAGTAGAAGGCACACCACACCAAAACATAGCGTGGTACGAAAGTTCAACTTCAAGGCTCTCATGGACATCGCGGCTCACCCCTTTCCTGGGCCGCGAACTTCACGGCCTTATGGGTGTTAATGTGTTGAAACGGATGTGAAAAATACGTGACTGATTAAGCAATTTTTTATTTATAGGTGGAAATAATAAAACAACTACTTTAGTTATCTAGCTAACTATCAAAGTGGTGAGTCTTATCACCTGTTGGTATCAGACCATCAAGCCATCCGGTGGCAGTGGCAACGCGGTCTTGTAACGCACCTGTTTGAGCGCAAAGCTTGAGCGAATATTCGCCACCCCCGGCACTTTGGTCAGGAAGTCCATCATGAAGCGCTCCAGTGACTGGATCGTTGGCACCAGTACGCGGATCAAATAGTCGGGGTCGCCGGCCATCAAATAGCACTCCATCACCTCGGGCCGGTCGGAAATCGCGCCTTCGAATTGCTGCAAGGCCAGTTCGTTCTGTTTCTCCAGGCTGACGTGGATAAACACGTTCACGTGCAGCCCCAGCAAATCGGCATCCAGCAGGGTGACCTGGTCACGGATCAGGCCCAGTTCCTCCATCGCCTTGACCCGGTTGAAGCACGGCGTGGGGGAGAGGTTGACCGAACGGGCGAGGTCGGCGTTGGTGATGCGCGCATTCTCCTGCAAGGCGTTGAGAATGCCGATATCGGTACGGTCCAGTTTGCGCATGAGACAAAATCACCTGTTTATTATGTTTATGCAGTTTTTTTATCCGCAAATGAGCCGGAGCGCAACGAAACAGAGATAAATATTCTTCTACGCCGAGCCTATGATTGTTGTAGGACAAGATTTCTTCTACCCGAAGACTGACTGTCAGCTAGCGCGCCCACTACAAGAAATTCACAAGATCGAGCGTAGAAAGCCATGAACCAGCCGTATGCACCACTGCGCCTGCACGTTCCCGAACCCTCGGGCCGCCCAGGCTGCAAGACCGACTTTGCCTACCTGCGCCTGACCGACGCCGGCCTGGTGCGCAAACCCGCCATCGACGTAGAACCCGCCGACACCGCCGACCTGGCCAAGGGCCTGATCCGCGTGCTCGACGACCAGGGCCAGGCCCTGGGCCCATGGGCCGAAGGGGTGCCTGTCGAGGTCCTTCGGCGCGGCATGCGCGCCATGCTCAAGACGCGGATCTTCGACAACCGCATGGTGGTCGCCCAGCGTCAGAAGAAAATGTCGTTCTACATGCAGAGCCTCGGCGAAGAAGCCATCGGCAGCGCCCAGGCCCTGGCCTTGAACATCGACGACATGTGCTTCCCCACCTACCGCCAGCAAAGCATCCTGATGGCCCGCGACGTACCGCTGGTGGACCTGATCTGCCAACTGCTGTCCAACGAGCGCGATCCGCTCAAGGGCCGCCAACTGCCGATCATGTACTCGGTCAAGGACGCAGGTTTCTTCACTATTTCCGGTAACCTCGCCACCCAATTCGTACAAGGCGTGGGCTGGGGCATGGCCTCGGCAATCAAGGGCGATACCAAGATCGCCTCCGCCTGGATCGGCGACGGCGCCACCGCCGAATCGGACTTCCACACCGCGCTCACCTTCGCCCACGTGTACCGCGCGCCGGTGATTCTCAACGTGGTCAACAACCAGTGGGCCATCTCCACGTTCCAGGCGATTGCCGGCGGTGAAGCCACCACCTTCGCCGGACGCGGCGTCGGTTGCGGCATCGCCTCCCTGCGCGTGGATGGCAACGACTTTATCGCGGTGTATGCCGCCTCCGCCTGGGCTGCCGAGCGTGCGCGCCGCAACCTCGGGCCAACCCTGATCGAATGGGTCACTTATCGCGCCGGCCCGCATTCCACGTCGGATGATCCGTCCAAGTACCGCCCTGCCGACGACTGGAGCCACTTCCCCCTGGGTGACCCGATTGCCCGCCTCAAGCAGCACCTGATCAAGATTGGCCAGTGGTCCGAAGAGGAACACGCGGCGGTCAGTGCCGAACTTGAAGCCGAGGTGATCGCCGCGCAGAAAGAAGCCGAACAGTACGGCACCCTGGCCGGTGGCCAGATTCCGAGCGCCGCGACCATGTTCGAAGACGTCTATAAAGAGATGCCGGAGCACTTGAAGCGCCAGCGTCAAGAGTTGGGGGTCTGACATGAACGATCACAACAACAGCATCGAATTGGAAACCGCCATGACCACCACCACCATGACCATGATCCAGGCCCTGCGCTCGGCCATGGATGTGATGCTTGAGCGTGACGATAACGTGGTGGTATTCGGCCAGGACGTCGGTTATTTCGGCGGCGTGTTCCGTTGCACCGAAGGCCTGCAGAGCAAATACGGCAGTTCGCGGGTGTTCGACGCACCGATCTCGGAAAGCGGCATTATCGGCGTGGCGGTGGGCATGGGTGCCTACGGCCTGCGCCCGGTGGCAGAAATCCAGTTCGCCGACTACGTCTACCCCGCCACCGACCAGATCATCTCGGAAGCCGCGCGCCTGCGTTATCGCTCGGCCGGCCAGTTCACCGCACCGCTGACCATGCGCATGCCCTGCGGCGGCGGCATCTACGGCGGCCAGACCCACAGCCAGAGCATCGAAGCGGTGTTCACCCAGGTCTGCGGCCTGCGCACGGTGATGCCGTCCAACCCGTATGACGCCAAGGGCCTGCTGATAGCCTCGATCGAAAACGATGACCCGGTGATCTTCCTGGAGCCCAAGCGCCTGTACAACGGCCCGTTCGATGGCCACCACGACCGCCCGGTCACGCCGTGGTCGAAACACCCGCAGGCACAAGTGCCGGACGGTTACTACACCGTGCCACTGGATGTGGCCGCCATCGTGCGCCCAGGCTCGGCCGTGACCGTGCTGACCTACGGCACCACCGTGTATGTGTCGCAAGTCGCCGCCGAGGAGACCGGCATCGACGCCGAGGTCATCGACCTGCGCAGCCTGTGGCCGCTGGACCTGGAAACCATCGTCAAGTCGGTGAAAAAGACCGGCCGTTGCGTGGTGGTGCATGAAGCCACCCGTACCTGCGGCTTCGGCGCCGAACTGGTGGCGCTGGTGCAGGAACATTGCTTCCACCACCTGGAAGCGCCAATCGAACGCGTCACCGGTTGGGACACCCCCTACCCACACGCGCAGGAATGGGCGTATTTCCCAGGTCCGTCCCGAGTGGGCGCGGCGTTGAAACGGGTCATGGAGGTCTGAATGGGCACGCACGTAATCAAGATGCCGGACATTGGCGAAGGCATTGCGGAAGTTGAACTGTCGGCCTGGCATGTGAAGGTCGGCGATATGGTGGTCGAAGACCAGGTGCTGGCGGATGTGATGACCGACAAGGCGATGGTGGATATTCCCTCGCCGGTCCATGGCAGGGTGATTGCCCTCGGCGGCGAGCCGGGTGAAGTCATGGCCGTGGGCAGTGTCTTGATCAGCATTGAAGTGGAAGGCGCAGGCAATACCAAGGATGCGCCGGTCACCGCGGCACCGGTGAAAGCCGCGCCGGTGGTTGAAGCCAAGGCGGCCCCGGTGGTGGAAAGCAAGCCGGCCGTGGCGCCACACGCCCCCGTGGCTCGCGATGCCAATGAAGGCCCACTGGCCTCCCCCGCCGTGCGCAAGCATGCGTTGGATGCGGGTATCCAACTGCGCCTGGTCCAGGGCACGGGCCCTGCCGGCCGGATCCTGCACGAAGACCTGGACGCCTACTTGCTGCGGGGTTCGCTGAAAACGTCCGCTGCCGCCAACCCCTACGCCGAACGCAACGACGAAGAACAGATCCCGGTGATCGGCATGCGCCGCAAGATCGCCCAGCGCATGCAGGACGCCACCCGCCGCGCCGCGCATTTCAGCTATGTGGAGGAGATCGACGTCACCGCCCTGGACGAATTGCGTGTGCACCTCAATGAGAAGCACGGTGCGACACGCGGCAAGCTGACCCTGCTGCCATTCATCGTGCGCGCCATGGTCGTGGCGTTGCGGGAGTTCCCGCAGATCAATGCGCGGTACGACGACGAAGCCCAGGTCATCACCCGCCTTGGCGCCGTCCACGTGGGCGTCGCGACGCAGAGCGATGTGGGCCTGATGGTGCCGGTGGTGCGTCACGCCGAGGCGCGCAGCCTGTGGGGCAATGCCGAGGAAATCGCGCGCCTGGCCACCGCCGCGCGCAATGGCAAGGCCAGCCGCGACGAACTGTCGGGGTCGACCATTACCCTGACCAGCCTGGGTGCCTTGGGCGGTATCGTCAGCACCCCGGTGCTGAACCTGCCGGAAGTGGCCATCGTCGGCGTCAACCGCATCGTCGAACGGCCGATGGTGATCAAGGGCCAGATCGTGATCCGCAAGATGATGAACCTCTCCAGTTCCTTCGATCACCGAGTGGTCGATGGCATGGACGCGGCACAATTCATCCAGGCCATTCGCGGCTTGCTCGAACAACCCGCCAGCCTGTTCCTGGAGTAAGGGCATGACTCAAACACTGCATACCACCCTACTGATTATCGGCGGCGGCCCCGGCGGTTATGTGGCCGCCATTCGCGCCGGCCAGTTGGGCATCCCGACCATTCTGGTCGAAGGCCAGGCATTGGGCGGTACCTGCCTGAATATCGGCTGCATTCCGTCCAAGGCCCTGATCCATGTGGCCGAACAGTTCCAGCAAACCATCCACCACAGCCAGGGTTCCCAGCTGGGCATCGAAGTGGATGTGCCGACCCTGGACATCCGCAAAAGCGTGGAATGGAAAGACGGCATTGTCGATCGCCTGACCACTGGCGTTGCCGCGCTGCTGAAGAAACACAAGGTGCAGGTGATCCACGGCTGGGCCAACGTGGTGGACGGCAAGACCGTCGACGTCGGCGACCAGCGCATCCAGTGCGAACACCTGTTGCTGGCCACCGGCTCGAAAAGCGTCAACCTGCCGATGCTGCCGATTGGCGGGCCGATCATCTCCTCCACCGAAGCCCTGGCGCCGACCCGCGTGCCCAAGCGCCTGATTGTGGTGGGCGGTGGCTATATCGGCCTGGAGCTGGGCATTGCCTACCGCAAGCTCGGCGCCGAAGTCAGCGTGGTGGAGGCGCAGGAGCGCATACTCCCCGCCTATGACGCCGAACTGACCCAGCCGGTGGTTGAGTCCCTCAAGCAGCTGGGAGTGAAGCTCTACCTCAAGCACAGCGTCACCGGCTTCGAACACAACCACCTGCAAGTGCGCGACCCGAATGGCGACACCTTGTCACTGGCGACCGACCAGGTATTGGTGGCCGTCGGTCGCAAACCCAATACCCAGGGTTGGAACCTCGAGGCGCTGGACCTGGAGATGAATGGCGCGGCGATCAGGATCAACAACCGTTGCCAGACCAGCATGCACAATGTGTGGGCGATCGGCGACCTCAGCGGCGAGCCGATGCTGGCGCACCGGGCCATGGCCCAGGGCGAGATGGTCGCGGAACTGATCAGCGGTCAACACCGCGAATTCAACCCGGCGGCGATCCCGGCGGTGTGCTTTACCGACCCGGAACTGGTGGTGGTCGGCAAGACGCCCGATGAAGCCAAGGCCGCCGGCCTGGACTGCATCGTGTCGAGTTTCCCGTTTGCCGCCAACGGCCGCGCGATGACCCTGGAGTCGAAAACCGGTTTCGTACGGGTGGTAGCGCGGCGGGACAATCATCTGATTGTCGGCTGGCAAGCGGTCGGTGCCGGCGTGTCCGAGCTGTCCACCGCGTTCGGCGTGAGCCTGGAAATGGGCGCGCGCCTGGAAGACGTGGCGGGCACTATCCATGCCCATCCGACGCTCGGTGAGGCGGTGCAGGAAGCGGCACTGCGTGCGCTCGGGCATGCCTTGCACCTTTAACCGGGCTCACAACGCCGTCTGTAGGAGCGAGCTTGCTCGCGAAAATCGTCAACGATAACGCGTGAAACCAGAATGAACGCGGCGCCCTTGAGTTTTTCGCGAGCAAGCTCGCTCCTACAAGGGACGCGGGGGATGCGAACGGACCTGCGAATGCAGTATTGTTGCGCCCATTCAGAAAAAAACCGACTTGACCAAAGATAGAGGGTGTCATGGGTAACGAAAGCATCAATTGGGACAAGCTGGGTTTTGACTACATCAAGACCGACAAGCGGTTTCTCCAGGTCTGGAAAAACGGCGAATGGCAAGCCGGCACCCTGACCGACGACAACGTGCTGCACATCAGCGAGGGCTCCACGGCCCTGCACTACGGTCAGCAGTGCTTCGAAGGCCTCAAGGCCTACCGCTGCAAGGACGGCTCGATCAACCTGTTCCGTCCGGACCAGAACGCCGCGCGCATGCAGCGCAGTTGCGCGCGCCTGCTGATGCCGCACGTCCCGACCGACGCATTCATCGACGCGTGCAAACAAGTGGTCAAGGCCAACGAGCGGTTCATCCCGCCGTACGGCAGCGGCGGCGCGCTGTACCTGCGCCCGTTCGTGATCGGTACCGGTGACAACATCGGCGTGCGTACCGCGCCGGAGTTCATCTTCTCGGTGTTCTGCATCCCGGTCGGCGCCTACTTCAAGGGCGGCCTGGTGCCGCACAACTTCCAGATCTCCACCTTCGACCGCGCCGCGCCACAGGGCACCGGTGCCGCCAAGGTCGGTGGCAACTACGCCGCCAGCCTGATGCCGGGCTCGGAAGCGAAGAAATCCGGTTTTGCCGACGCGATCTACCTGGACCCGATGACCCACTCGAAAATCGAGGAAGTCGGCTCGGCCAACTTCTTCGGGATCACCCACGACAACAAGTTCATCACACCGAAGTCACCTTCGGTGCTGCCAGGCATCACCCGCCTGTCGCTGATCGAACTGGCCAAGACCCGCCTGGGCCTGGAAGTGATCGAGGGCGAAGTGTTCATCGACAAACTGTCGGACTTCAAGGAAGCCGGCGCCTGCGGGACTGCCGCCGTGATCTCGCCGATCGGCGGTATCCAGTACAACGGCAAGCTGCACGTGTTCTACAGCGAGACCGAAGTCGGCCCGATCACCCAGAAGCTCTACAAAGAGCTGACCGGTGTGCAGACCGGTGACGTCGAAGCGCCAGAGGGTTGGATCGTAAAAGTCTAAGCCAGCAACACTGCAAAACCTTGTGGGAGGGGCGGTGCGACGATTCGACTTGCCCCCGATGGCAGTGGGTCAGTCAATGAATCTGTTGACTGATACTCCGCCATCGGGGGCAAGCCCCCTCCCACATTTGATTTGCAGTGTTCTCAAGATTGAGTCGGGATATTCTCGACAATCTTCTTGCCCATGCTGATCCTCGGCTCCACCCCATACCCCAGCGCCTCGTAAAACCCCGCCACCGCATCATTGCCACTGGTGATCTGCAGGTTGATCTTCATGCAGCCCAGGGCCGTCAGTGCCTGTTCCGCATGCCGCACCAGCGAGGAACCCAGGCCATGACGCCGATAGTCGGCGTGCACGGCCACCGAGTACAGCCAGCCGCGATGGCCGTCGTAGCCGGCAAGAATCGTCCCGATCACGGTTTTTTTGTCCGTCGCCACGAAAAACAGCCCGTCATTGACCGCCAGTTTCTTATCGATCGCCAAGGTCGGCAGGTTATGCGCCGTGTCATAACCAAACGCCTCCTGCCATAACGCCACCACCTGCGCCCGATGCTGGCGGTCGCGATACGGCCCGATGGGATGGCGCGACAACAGCGCCTTTTCCATCACCAACGTGCGCTCATTGCCGTGGTAGACATCGCGTACCGTGTGAAAGCCCAGCTTGGTGTAGAACGGCTCGGCGGTCAGCGAGGACGGCACACTCAGCGTCGTCACCCCCGCGTCCCGCGCGCGCAGTTCGATTTCAATCATCAGCAGCCGACCAATGCCCTGCCCGTGCAGCGCCGGGTTGACGAACACCGAGCGCACCACATTTCCATCCAAGGCCGCCGTGGCGACGATCACCGAGTCCTGCACCGCCACCAGCACCACACGGCGCTTGAGCAGGTCCAGCACCGCGTCCGGCGTGAAGTTGCTGGCCACCCGCGCAATCACCTCCGCCGGATAATCCCGCGCATTGCTGCTGTGCAAAGCCGCGAGGATGACCTGGCTGATCCCTTCGGCATCGGCGGATTGGGCGAGACGAACGACGGTAGACATGGTTCCTCCTGGCTGACGGCGCTATAACAGTCGCCACTGTACCAATGTGGGAGGGGCCTTGCCCCTGATAGCGGTGTGCCAGTCAGATAACCTGTAACCGAAAGATTGCTATCGGGGGCCAGTCGAATCGTCGCACCGCCCACTCCCACATTTTGACCGCATTCCACCCCCGGCAGCCGATTCGGCTGCCCTACCCCCCTTTTCAGCTTTCCCGGCTGAGCCGCCCCGTTGTTTCAGCCGGGATTCATACCGCACAAGCCACAAAATAGCCCCACAGCTCACCCCATGGATTCGTGCACCCATGCAAACCACCAACACCGTCCTGATGATTCGCCCGGCGCGCTTTGCCTTCAACCCGGACACCGCGATCAACAACCGCTTCCAACGTGCGCCCCTCGACCCGCTCGGTGCACAGCAGAAAGCGCTGGAAGAGTTCGACGGCTACGTCGACACCCTGCGCCAGCACGGCGTGGAAGTACTGGTGGTGCAGGACACCCCGGCGCCTCACACCCCGGACTCGATCTTTCCCAATAACTGGTGGAGCAGCCACGCCGATGGCAGCCTGGTGCTGTACCCGATGGAAGGCCAGAACCGCCGACTGGAGCGCAACAAGGGTGTGCTGCAAGTGCTGGAGCAGCGCTTTGCGATCAAGGACACCATCGACCTCAGCCACCTCGAACAACAAAACATCTTCCTCGAAGGCACCGGCAGCATGGTGCTCGACCGTCAGCACCGTATCAGCTACGCCTGCCATTCCGGGCGCACCCACCACGCCGCCCTGCGCCAGTTCGCCGAACGTCTCGACTACCAACTCTGCGTGTTCCACGCCGTCGACCGGCACCATGCGCCGATCTACCACAGCAACGTGATGATGAGTGTCGGCCGCGACCTCGCGGTGGTGTGCCTGCAAGCGCTGCCCGATGCCAACGAACGCCAGGCCCTGGAGCGCTCGCTGCGCGACACCGGCAAAGACATCCTCGGCCTCGACTTCGACCAGCTCGAAGCCTTCGCCGGCAACATGCTCGAAGTCCACGACCGCGACGGCCAGCCGCTGCTGGTGATGTCTGCCAGTGCCTGGAGCGCGCTGCAACCGGCCCAGCGCCAGCATGTGGAGCGCCACACACGGCCGGTGGTGGTGAACATCGACAACATCGAACGCATCGGCGGCGGCAGTGCCCGCTGCATGCTGGCAGAAGTGCATCTGCCCGCCCGTCCCTCATTTCAATAAGGAGTCTTGCCATGACCCGTTATATCGACGTCAACGACCTCAGCTACCTGGTTTCGCAAAAAGGCCTGCAAACCTGCATCACCGAGATGGCCGAGTACATCCGCGCCGACTACCTGCGCTGGCAGGACTTCGAGAAATGCGCACGCCTGGCCAACCACTCGCCGGATGGCGTGATCGAGTTGATGCCGGTGTCCGACGCCTCGCTGTACGCCTTCAAATACGTCAACGGCCACCCGAAAAACACCCTGGCCGGCATGCTTACCGTGATGGCCTTTGGAGCCCTGGGCGACGTGGACACCGGTAAACCGGTGCTGCTGGCGGAGATGACCCTGACCACCGCGATTCGTACCGCCGCCACCTCAGCCCTGGTGGCCCGCTACCTGGCCCGCGACAACAGCCGCAGCATGGCGTTGATCGGCAACGGCTCCCAGAGCGAATTCCAGGCACTGGCCTTCCACGCGATGCTCGGCATCAACGAGATCCGCCTGTTCGACATCGACGCCAGGGCCACCGCCAAGCTGGCCACCAACCTCAAGGCATTCCCGGCAATCAAGGTGATCCTGGCCGGCAGCGTGGCCGAGGCCGTCAAAGGTGCGGATATCGTCACCACCGTCACCGCCGACAAAGCCTACGCCACCATCCTCACCGACGAGATGATCGAACCCGGCATGCACCTTAATGCCGTGGGCGGCGACTGCCCAGGCAAGACTGAGCTGGACCGACGCATCGTCGAGCGCGCCCGGGTGATCGTCGAATACGAACCGCAAAGCCGCATCGAAGGTGAAATCCAGCACATGCCGGAAGACTCGCCGGTGACCGAGTTGTGGCAGGTGATCAACGGCCAGCAGCCCGGCCGTGAAAATGCGCGCCAGGTCACCCTGTTCGACTCGGTGGGGTTTGCCATCGAAGACTACTCCGCCCTGCGCTACGTGCTCGACGTCGCCAAGGCGCTGGATGTCGGCAGCGAGCTGGAACTGGTACCCGACCTGGCCGACCCGAAAGACCTGTTCGCGCGCCTGGCCCAACAACCTCGTGCACAGCACAAAAAGCGCGCCTGAGACCGCTCTGGCCTGCCGCTTTGCGCCCAGGGCAGGCCGGATTTCCAGGACTGAAAAGCCGATTCATAGGGTGCTACAGCCGATTCCGCTGCATTGCTTGTTTTAACAGCGCAATTTGCGCTTTGAGCTGGGGGTAAACGACACAAAAAACGCACCACCATGAAGCATTCTCTGTGGCGAGCGGGCTTGCCCCGCGTTGGGCTGCGCAGCAGCCCCAATAAAAACGCCGCGTCGTGTCTGTAAAAACGCGGTGAATGGCTTGGGGCTGCTACGCAGCCCAACGCGGGACAAGCCCGCTCGCCACAACAAGTGGGCTCCCCACAAGAAGCCGAACGACCACAAAGCTGCACTAAACAATAAAGACTCGATTCACCTTTTGACTGCCCTGACATCAATTACAAAATATAGGGACTTACACATGACTCCACTGCGATCACTCTTCGCTGCGTTGCTGTTGCCACTGTGCGCCACCACCGCCCACGCCCAGGATTGGAAAGAAATCCGCTTTGGCGTATTCCCCGAGTATCCCCCGTTTGAATCCGTGGCCGCCGATGGCAGCCTGCAAGGTTTCGATATCGAGTTGGGCAACGCCATCTGCGCCAAGCTCGAAGTCAAATGCACCTGGGTGCACAACGAATTCGACGGCATGATCCCGGCCCTGCGTGCGCGCAAGTTCGACGCGATCATGTCGTCCATGGCGGTGACCCCGGCGCGCGAGAAAGTCATCGACTTCACCGACCGCCTGTTCCTCAGCCCGACCTCGGTCATCACCCGTAAAAGCGCCGAGTTCGGCGACACGCCGGAATCGTTGAAAGGCAAGCAAGTCGGTGTGCTGCAAGGCTCGCTGCAAGAAGCCTATGCCCGTGCCCAACTGGCCAAGCTCGGCGCGCAGATCAAGGCATACCAGTCCCAGGAACAGAACTACGCCGACCTGCAGAACGGCCGCCTCGACGCCACCCTGACCGACAAGCTCGAAGCCCAACTCAACTTCCTGTCCAAGCCTGAAGGCGCCGACTTCAAGACCGGCCCGGCCTTCAAGGACCCGACCCTGCCCCTGGACATCGCCATGGGCCTGCGCAAGAACGACCAGGACTTGCGTGCGCTGATCAACAAGGGCATCGCCGCTGTACAGGCAGACGGCACCTACGCGCAGATCCAGAAGAAATACTTCGGTGATCAAGACATCTACAACGAGTAAGCCCCACCGGCCAAAGCCCTTGTAGGAGCGAGCTTGCTCGCGAAGGTCGTAAACGGTAACGCAGCGAATACGGTTCAACGCGGTGCCCTTGAGTTCTTCGCGAGCAAGCTCGCTCCTACAAAAGGGCGTCGTTCCTTTAGAGATCCCCCCAATGAACGAACTCCTCAACTTGCAAGGCTACGGCCCGATGCTGGCCCAGGGTGCCTGGATGACGCTCAAGCTGGCGCTCCTGGCGCTGACCCTGAGCCTCACCCTGGGCCTGGTCGCCGCCGGTGCCAAGCTTTCCAGCGCCAACTGGCTGCGCGTGCCGGCGACGCTCTACACCACGCTGATCCGCAGCGTGCCGGACCTGGTGCTGATCCTGCTGATCTTCTACAGCTTGCAACTGTGGCTCAACGACCTGAGCGAAGTATTCGGCTGGAACTACTTCGAAATCGACCCGTTCACCGCTGGGGTGATCACCCTGGGGTTTATTTATGGCGCGTATTTCACCGAAAACTTCCGTGGCGCGATCCTCAGCGTGCCGGTCGGCCAACTGGAAGCCGCGACCGCCTATGGCCTGAGCCGCTGGCAGCGGTTTCGCCTGGTGCTGTTCCCGCAGTTGATGCGCTTCGCCCTGCCGGGCCTGGGCAATAACTGGCTGGTGCTGCTCAAGTCCACGGCGCTGGTGTCGATCATCGGCCTGTCGGACCTGGTCAAGGCCGCGCAAAACGCCGGCAAGACCACCAATGAGCCGTTGTACTTCCTGATCCTCGCCGGCCTGGTCTACCTGGTGATCACCACCCTCTCCAACCGCATCTTCAAGCGCCTCGAGCGGCGCTACAACCTCGGCATCAAGGGGATGGCGCGATGATCGAACTGTTCCAGCAATACGGCCTGGCCTACCTGTTCAGCGATGGCGCGGGTTTGTCCGGCGTCGCCATGACCCTGTGGCTGTTCATTATCTCGGTGGTGTTCGGCTTTGTCCTGTCGATCCCCCTGGCACTGGCCCGCGTCTCGGAACACGTCTGGCTGCGCTGGCCAGTGGAGGTGTACACCTACCTGTTCCGGGGCACGCCGCTGTATATCCAACTGTTGATTTGCTACACCGGGCTGTACAGCCTGGAGGTGGTGCAGGACAACGCCCTGCTCAACCAGTTTTTCCGCAATGCCTTGAACTGCACCCTGCTGGCCTTCGTGCTCAACACCTGCGCCTACACCGTGGAAATCTTTGCCGGGGCGATCCGTAATATTCCCCACGGCGAACTCGAAGCGGCACGCGCCTACGGCCTGCATGGCTGGCGCCTGAACCTGTTTGTGGTGGTACCGGCCGCGTTGCGCCGGGCGTTGCCGGCCTACAGCAATGAAATGATCCTGATGCTGCACGCCACATCGCTGGCGTTTACCGCCACCGTCGCCGATATCCTCAAGGTGGCCCGCGATGCGAATGCCGAAACGTTCCTGACGTTCCAGGCCTTCGGTATCGCTGCCCTGCTCTACATGCTGCTGTCCTTTGCACTGGTGGGCCTGTTTCGACTGGCCGAACGTCGCTGGATGCGTTTTCTTGTTCCTACCCGAGGCTAACCCATGAATCAGTCCGCGCAGGCCCTGGCCACTTATCCTGTCGATGTCCCCGCTACACGAACGGCCACGGCTGCCGTCAAGCTGCAGGTCGAAGGCATCCATAAACGCTACGGCGAACACGAAGTGCTCAAGGGCGTGTCCCTCAACGCACGCAACGGCGATGTGATCAGCCTGATCGGCGCCAGCGGCTCGGGCAAAAGCACCATGCTGCGTTGCATCAACTTCCTCGAACAACCGGACGCCGGGGTCATCACCCTGGACGGCATCAGCATCGAAATGCGCCAGGGCCGCGCCGGTACCCGCGCACCGCACCAGGAGCAATTGCAGAACCTGCGCACGCGCCTGGCCATGGTGTTCCAGCATTTCAACCTGTGGAGCCACATGACCGTGCTGGAGAACATCACCATGGCCCCGCGCCGGGTGCTGGGCGTGAGCGCCGCCGAGGCGGAAAAACGCGCGCGTCTGTACCTGGACAAGGTCGGCCTGCCTGGCCGGGTGGCGGATCAATACCCGGCGTTCCTGTCTGGCGGTCAACAGCAGCGCGTGGCCATCGCCCGGGCCCTGGCGATGGAGCCGGAAATCATCCTGTTCGATGAACCGACCTCGGCCCTCGACCCTGAACTTGTAGGAGAGGTCCTCAAAGTCATACAGACGTTGGCTGAGGAAGGTCGTACCATGTTGATGGTCACCCACGAAATGGGCTTTGCCCGCCAGGTGTCCAGCCAAGTGCTGTTCTTGCATCAGGGCCGGGTCGAAGAACAAGGCGGCGCCGAGATCCTCGACCACCCCAACAGCGAACGCTTGCAGCAATTTCTTTCCAATCGTTTGAAGTGAAACCCATGGATACCAAGGCCAACGGACCCCATTCTTCCCCTGCGCTGGATCGCATCGATGAGGCAATCATCGATGTGCTGCGGCATCAGGGGCGTATCACCTACGAAAAGCTCTCGTCACTGGTCCACCTCACTCCCCGGCCCTGCCTGGAGCGGGTGCGCAAGCTGGAGCGACGTGGGGTGATCCGCGGGTATGGGGCGATCATCGATGTGCAGATGGTCTCGCCAGGGCTGTCTCTGCTGGTGCTCGTGGCCTTGTCCAACCAGAGCGGGCGCTCGGCGCAAAAGGCTTTCGAAGCCTGCGTCAAGGCCTGCCCGCAGGTGTTCGAATGCCAGCTGATCAGCGGGCCGTTCGACTACAGCCTGCGCATGCGCTGCCGGGATATGGAGCATTACCGGGTGCTGACCGAGACCTGGTTGAACAATGATGAGTTGCACATCGACAAACTCGTGGCACATCCCGAACTCGCAATCGTCAAGAACACCGCCACTGAACTGGCATAAGGATCAAGCCCAGTTGTATGTGGCGAGCAGGCTTGCCCTAATGCCGTTCAGTTAAGCGTACATCGCCTTCTGTAGGAGCGAGGGGGACGCCTAGTTCTTGCTCGCGAAAAACGTCAACGATAACGCGTGTTTCCTGAATGAACGCGGCGCCTGTGAGTTTTTCGCGAGCAAGCTCGCTCCTACAAAAAAGCCTTAACTGAACGGCATTAAGGCTTGCCACAACAAGCTCCCTGCCACATTTTTTAAGCGTGCCCGCTGGAGATGCGCTTACCCGGCTTTGCCCCAATCAGGCTCGCCTGCCCATCCTTCTGCTTCCCCGTCCGCGCCTCGCTGATCAACCCCGGGATCAACTTGCCCTCCGGCAAGTTCTTCCAGAACCGGCTTGGCAAATGCCCTTCCATCACCTTGGGGTTCAACCGCGCCGGGTTGAAGATGTGGCTGTAATAGGTCAACCACATGGCACTGTGGGGGTCCTCGACATTCTGCGCCAACTGCTGCCACGCCTCTGGGCACTGGCGTTGATGGATCAGTTGCTCGCCATCGTAGTAAACCCCATCCAACGGTGTCGCGATCATCCAGCGATGGCGGCCCATGCGCCCGATAAAGTGCTGGCTGGCGCTGCGGAGAATGTCATGGGCCGGCTCATGCCAGGCCACGTACTCCGGCAGCTCGGGCCCGGCCTCCTGGGGTACCGCGATAAACCGCACGAACGCATGCAGGTGATGAGCCTCGCGGCTGACCTGCTTGATTCGCCGTTGCAGTTCGCTGCCCAGTTTGTCCCCCGCGAGCATTGCCGTGCGGTCGCCATGGCTGACCCGCCACAGCACCTCATACAACAGGCTCCAGCGCTGCTCGCCGTGGTAACAGGCGGCGGCTTCCAGCAGTTCGAGCAACGCCTTGGGAATCCGCGCCTGGAACGGCCCCAGCCCCTCGGGGATCGGTTCGTCGGTGGCGAACAGGTCCGCCACTTCAGCCTCGCCCCAACTCACCTGGCTGGGATCGACCTGATGGCTGAGCAGCCAACGCGCCTGTTCGCGCCAGGTACTGAACAGGTTGTCGCATTCCAGGCTGATCATCCCCACAACCCCATTTGTTGCGGCTGCGGACGGTCACGCAGTTGTTCACGCAGCAGCACGCTGGTGCTTTCAGCCTGTTGCGGGTGGTAGTCGCTGGTGATGAAAAATGGCTTGGCCTTGGCCAGCACGCAGCGCATGCGGGCCAGGTCTTCGAAACGGATCTTGCGTTCACGACGCAGGTCCACCAGCCGCTGGGTGGTGCGCAGGCCGATACCGGGGATACGGGCGATCAGGGTCGCTTCGGCACGGTTCAGGTCCAGGGGGAAGACGTCGCGGTGTTCCAGGGCCCAGGCCAGCTTGGGGTCGATATCCAGGGCCAGGTGGCCAGGGCCTTCGAACAGTTCATTGGCGCTGAAGCCGTAGCTGCGCAGCAGGAAATCCGCCTGGTACAAACGGTGCTCGCGCATCAATGGCGGCGCGGCCAGGGGCACGCTTTTCGGGCTGTTGGGGATGGGGCTGAACGCCGAGTAATACACGCGGCGCAGCTTGAAATTGCCATACAACGCCTCGGCCCCGTGGAGGATGGTGCTGTCGTCGGTGTCGTCGGCGCCGACGATCATCTGCGTGCTCTGCCCGGCCGGCGCGAAACGCGGGGCACGGGGTTCGTTGAGCACGGTCTGTTCGCCGGTGTAGATGGTCTGCATGGCCTGCTTGATCGAGACGATCTGCTTCTCCGGCGCCAGGGTTTGCAGGCTGGCATCGGTGGGCAATTCGATATTCACACTGAGGCGATCAGCATACCGCCCGGCCTCGGCGATCAACGCCGGGTCGGCTTCGGGAATGGTCTTGAGGTGGATATAGCCGCGAAAGTCATGTTCTTCGCGCAGCAGCTTGGCCACCCGCACGAGCTGCTCCATGGTGTAGTCCGCCGAGCGGATGATGCCCGAGCTGAGGAACAGCCCGCTGACGCAATTGCGCCGATAGAAATCCAACGTGAGCGTGACCACCTCCTCCGGGCTGAAGCGTGCCCGCGGCACGTCGCTGGAGCGGCGATTGACGCAGTATTGGCAGTCGTAGAGGCAGAAGTTGGTGAGCAACACCTTGAGCAGCGACACACAGCGCCCATCCGGCGTGTAGCTGTGGCAGATGCCCATGCCATCGGTGGAACCCAGCCCCGCCTTGCCCTCCGAGCTACGCTTGGGCGCGCCACTGCTGGCGCACGAGGCATCGTACTTGGCGGCGTCGGCGAGGATGCTGAGTTTTTCGATCAATTGCATGGAGGGCTACCGATACTGGTTTTTTATACAGTACCAGTCGCCCCACAGTGTTGCCAGTACCACCTGTAGGAGCGAGCTTGCTCGCGAAGAACGCAAGACCACCGCGTCAACCCAGAATGCCCGCGTTATCGTCGACGGTTTTCGCGGCAAGCTCGCTCCTGCAAGGGGGTCAGCTGGCGGCGGCGAGCAGCCGGTCCTGCACCGAGCGGCCCTGGCCACGATGACGATCATGCTCGAACAGCGACGCTGCAATCTCATCCGCACGAATCGGCAGCACCGACAGCAACGTATCGCTCAAGCCATGGCTGGCCTGGCTGAAGCCCTGGATGTAGATGCCGGCCTTGCAGCGCTCATCGGTGACGAGGCGGTAGTCGCGCGCCACTTCAAAGTCACCCAGATACTCCTCCAGCGGCGCCAGCAATTCGCGATGCATCTGGCGCTCGTAGCCGGTGGCCAGGATCACCGCGTCGTAGTGGCTGACGCTGGTTTCGCCGGTGGCGTTGTTGCGCAGGGCCAGTTCGATGCCCAACGGACCGGGGGTGGCCTTCTCGACCACGGTCATGGTGCGGAACGCATGGCGCGCAATGCCGGAGACTTTCTGGCGGTAGAAGATGCCGTAGATGCGTTCGATCAGGTCCAGGTCCACCACCGAATAGTTGGTGTTCTGGTACTCGGCGAGCAGGCGTTCACGCTCGGTGCCGGCCTGCTGGAACACCAGGTCGGTGAAGGCCGGCGAGAACACTTCGTTGACGAACGGGCTGTCATCGGCCGGCTTGAGTGCCGAGCCGCGCAGGATCATGTCGACCTGCACCGACGGGAAGCTGTCATTCAAGTCGATGAAGGCTTCGGCCGCACTCTGGCCGCCGCCGATCACCGCGATCCGCATCGCCTTGCCGTCGACACAGGGCTGCTGGGCCAAGCGCGACAAATACTGGGAATGGTGGAACACCCGGCCATCATCCTTCAGGGCCTTGAACACCTCCGGCACCCGCGGCGTGCCACCGGCGCTGACCACGACCGCACGGGTGGTACGCACATGCTGCTCACCCTGGGCATCACGGGAAATCACCCGCAACGCCTCGACCTGCTGTTGATGCAGGATCGGCTCGATGGCCAGCACTTCCTCTCCGTAGCGGCCCACGGCCTGGAACTGCCCGGCGACCCAGCGCAGGTAGTCGTTGAACTCCATGCGGCACGGGTAGAAGGTGCCCAGGTTGATGAAGTCCACCAGGCGGTCATGGGCCTTGAGGTAGTTGACGAAGGAGTACGGGCTGGTGGGGTTGCGCAGGGTCACCAGGTCCTTGAGGAACGAAATCTGCAGTTCGCTCTGGGTCACCAGGGTATTGCCGTGCCAGCGGTAATCAGCCTGTTTGTCGAGAAACAGCACGTCCAGTTTGCCCTGCGTCTTTTCACGCTCCTGCAGGGCGATGGCCAGCGCCAGGTTCGAAGGGCCGAAACCGATACCGATCAGGTCGTGAACCGCGGGCGAAGCAATTGCCTGTGTCATTCCAGTGTCCTCTGGATAAGCCCCGTGGCGGTGGGGCGGGAATACCTTCAAGACCTGCACAACAGGTCATGTGTTGATAGGAAACGAGGACAATGAAATAAAATTTAACCGATCGCCGATCAGTGCGCGTCCCACTCACGCATCCGGACCCGGCAGTGCTTCATGGCATTGACGATGTGTTTTTCCACCAGGCTGCGTGAAATACCCAGGCGTTCGGCGATTTGCGAATGGGACAAACCCTCGAGTTTGCGCAGCAGGAAGCTGTGGCGGCACGGCGCGGGTAATTCGGCCAGCGCCCGTTCGAGCAACTCCAGGCGCTGGGCCTGATCATGGCTGGTGTGGGGCGCGTAGCTGGAAAACCGTTCTTCATGGTCCAGCACGTCCAGCGGCTCAACCTGGCGCAAGGCATTGCGCCGGTGCCCGTCGATCACCAGGTTCAACGCCGTGCGGTACAGGAAGGCTCGAGGCTGGTCGATGGGCGTCTCGCTGGTGCGCTCCAACACCCGCACATAAGCGTCATGCACCACATCTTCGGCCACCTGGCGGTTGCCTAGCTTGGCGTTGAGGAAACACACCAGCTCACGATAGTAGTTTTCCAACATGACTCCCGGCCTACGGGCGGCGGCATTAGGTGCTGTAGGAGCGAGCGTGCTCGCGAAGTACGTCAACGATAACGCGGGAAACCAGAGTGAACGCGGCGTCCTTGAGCTCTTCGCGAGCACGCTCGCTCCTACACAAATACGGGCCATTCAGTAATGGCAGTTTGGCTGCGTGCAATTTATAGTAATTCTCATCTACTTTTAAAGAAGTCTTGCACCCATCGGCGATTTTTTTACTCGCCATAGCGCTATCTGCGTGTGTAACCGCCTAAATCTTCGGGCAATTCCCTCGTTTAACTGTCAGCCCCCCGCAATCGCGGCCCGAACTTCCCTGGCTGGAACCAAAGCATGAAACGCCCTCGCTCCGCCCGACGCGCTCTGCTCGCTGCCGCGTGCCTGCTTCCCATCATCGCCGTGGCCGCCTGGCAGGTGCTGCCCCAGGGCGCCGACAACCTGACGACCGTCACCGTCACGCGCGGCAATATCGAAAACAGCGTCACCGCCCTGGGCACCCTGCAACCGCGGCGCTACGTGGATGTGGGCGCCCAGGCGTCCGGGCAGATCCGCAAGATCCATGTCGAGGCCGGCGACCAGGTCCAGGAAGGCCAGTTGCTGGTGGAGATCGACCCTTCGACGCAAAAGGCCAAGCTCGACGCCAGCCGCTACGCCATCGAAAACCTCAAGGCCCAATTGCAGGAGCAGAAGGCCCAGCACGCACTGGCGCAGCAGAAGTACCAGCGCCAGCAGCGCCTGGCCGCCGGCAATGCCACCCGCGAAGAAGACGTGCAAACCGCCAAGGCCGAACTGAGCGCCACCCAGGCCCGGGTCGCGATGTTCCAGGCGCAGATTCTCCAGGCCCAGGCCAGCCTGCGCAGTGACGAAGCCGAGTTGGGTTATACGCGCATCTATGCGCCGATGACCGGCACCGTGGTCGCCGTGGATGCGCGCGTCGGCCAGACCCTCAACGCGCAGCAGCAGACGCCGTTGATCCTGCGCATCGCCAAGTTGTCGCCGATGACGGTGTGGGCTGAAGTCTCGGAAGCCGATATCGGCCATGTCAAACCCGGCATGACGGCCTATTTCACCACCCTGAGCGGCGGCAACCGCCGCTGGACCAGCACCGTGCGGCAAATCCTGCCGATTCCCCCCAAACCGCTGAATGAGACCCAGGGCAGTGGCAGCCCGACCAGCTCCAGCAAAAACGGGACCGGCCGCGTTGTGCTGTACACGGTGCTGCTGGATGTGGATAACCCCGACAACGCGCTGATGGCTGAAATGACCACCCAGGTGTTCTTTGTCGCCGGCCAGGCACGGGATGCGCTGACCGTGCCCGTCGCGGCATTGCAGGGAACGTCGCGCGCCGACAGGCAGATCGCGCGCGTGGTCACGAAAAAGGGGCGTATCGAGGAGCGCGAAGTGCGCCTGGGCCTCAGCGATCGCTTGCGGGTCGAGGTGCTCGACGGCCTCAACGAAGGCGATCACCTGCTGATCGGCCCGCTCGACGGCAGTGGGGGTTGACGTGACCACGCCCCTGATCGAACTCAAGCACATCCGCAAATCCTACGGCGGCGGCGATAGCCCGCAGGTCGACGTGCTGCGCGGGATCGACCTGTCGATCCATGCCGGGGAGTTCGTCGCCATCGTCGGCGCCTCCGGTTCCGGCAAGTCCACGCTGATGAATATCCTCGGCTGCCTCGACCGCCCCAGCACAGGCGACTACCTGTTCGCCGGGGAAAACGTCGCGCACCTGGGCAACGACGAACTGGCCTGGCTGCGTCGCGAGGCGTTCGGCTTTGTGTTCCAGGGCTACCACCTGATCCCGTCGGGCACGGCCCAGGAAAACGTCGAGATGCCGGCGATCTATGCCGGCCTCAGCGCCGCCGAACGCCACGCCCGCGCTAACGCCCTGCTCACGCGCCTGGGCCTGGCCGAGCGCACCGGCAACCGTCCGCACCAGCTGTCCGGCGGCCAGCAACAGCGCGTCTCGATTGCCCGCGCACTGATGAACGGCGGGCATATCATCCTCGCCGACGAACCCACCGGCGCCCTCGACAGCCACAGCGGCGCCGAGGTCATGGCCCTGCTCGACGAACTGGCGAGCCAGGGCCACGTGGTGATCCTGATCACCCACGATCGCGAAGTGGCCGCGCGCGCCAACCGCATCATCGAGATTCGCGACGGCCTGATCATCAGCGACTCTGCCGCCGATGAACATTACGTCGCGGCCACCGCCAGCCGCGACGCATTGCAAGCCGTGGACCTGCGCCAACGCTTGATCGACGGTGCCGAACACAACGGCGCGTGGAAGGCTGAACTGTTGGACGCGGTACAAGCCGCATGGCGGGTGATGTGGATCAACCGCTTCCGCACCGCGCTGACGTTGCTCGGGATCATCATCGGCGTGGCCTCGGTGGTGGTGATGCTGGCGGTCGGCGAAGGCAGCAAGCGCCAGGTCATGGCGCAGATGGGCGCGTTCGGTTCCAACATTCTGTATCTGAGCGGCTCGTCACCCAACCCACGCACACCGCTGGGGATCGTGACCCTCAACGACGTCGCGGCCCTGGCCAGCCTGCCCCAGGTCAAGCGCATCATGCCGGTCAACGGCACCGAGGCCGGGGTGCGTTACGGCAACGTCGACTACATGGCTTATGTGGGCGGCAACGACACCAATTTCCCGGAGATCTTCAACTGGCCCGTGGTCGAGGGCAGCTACTTCACCGCCGCCGACGAACAGGCCGCCGCCACCGTAGCGGTGATCGGCCATCGCATCCGCGAGAAGCTGTTCAAGGCCCAGGTCAATCCGATCGGGCAGTACATCCTGATCGAAAACGTGCCATTCCAGGTGGTCGGCGTGCTGGCGGAAAAAGGCGCCACCTCCGGAAACAAGGACAGTGACGACCGCATCGCGATTCCCTATAGCGCCGCCAGCGTGCGCCTGTTCGGCAGCTACAACCCCGAATACGTGGTGATTGCCGCCGCCGATGCGCGCAAGGTGCATGACGCCGAAGTGGCCATCGACCAATTGATGCAGAAACTGCACAACGGCAAGCGCGACTATGAACTGACCAACAACGCCGCGATGATCCAGGCCGAAGCCCACACCCAGAACACCCTGTCGCTGATGCTCGGTTCGATTGCGGCGATTTCCCTGTTGGTGGGCGGCATCGGCGTGATGAACATCATGTTGATGACGGTGCGCGAGCGCACCCGCGAAATCGGCATCCGCATGGCCACCGGCGCACGCCAGCGCGACATCCTGCGTCAGTTCCTCACCGAAGCGGTGATGCTCTCGGTGGTCGGCGGCTTATGTGGTATCGCCCTGGCACTGCTGGTGGGCGGCCTGTTGCTGCTGGCCCAGGTCGCGGTGCAGTTTTCCCTGGTGGCGGTGCTCGGCGCGTTTGGCTGTGCGCTGGTCACCGGCGTCGTCTTCGGCTTTATGCCGGCCCGTAAAGCTGCCCGGCTCGATCCGGTTAAGGCATTGACCAGTGAATAAACCCTCCCCCCTGCCGCACGTGTCAGTCATCAGCCTGTGCCTGCTGCTCAACGCCTGCACCGGCCCTGCCCCCGCCGTGGACAGCGGTATCGCAGCACCGGCTGCCTGGCAATACGCCGAGCGAAACGCCGCCCAGGCCATCGACCAACGCTGGTGGACCCAGTTTGGCAGCCCGCAACTCAACCGCCTGATCGACCAGGCCCGGCGTGACAGTTTCGACGTCGCCGCCGCCATGGCACGGGTGCGCCAGGCCCAGGCGACGGCGGTGATTGCCGGTGCGCCGCTGCTGCCCGAGGTGAATCTGAACCTCACCACCAGCCGCCAGAAATTGTTGCGCGGCCAGGGTGGGCCGGACCTGGATGCCTCGCAAAGCGACGATACCGTGGAGAACTTCGGCGCCAATTTCACCGCCAGTTATGAAGTGGACTTCTGGGGAGGCCGCGCCGCCGCCCGGGACAGCGCGCTGTACAGCCTGCGCGCGAGCGAGTCGGACCAGGCCACAGTGGAATTGACCCTGCTCGGCAACGTCGCCGACCGTTATGCCCAGACCCTCGCCGCCCGCCAACGCGAGCAGATCGCCGAGCTGAACCTGGCCAATGCGCGCAACGTGCTGGCCCTGGTGCAGACTCGCTACGACGCCGGCTCTGCCACCGCCCTGGAGCTGGCGCAACAGAAAAGCCTGGTCGCCAGCCAGCAACGGCAACTGCCGCTGATCCAGCAAGTCGCCGAAGAGTCGCGCATCACCCTCGCGACCCTGCTTGGCCAACCCGTGCAAGCCCTGGACCTGGGCACAGAGTCCTTCGCGACGCTGACCTGGCCGAGTATCGGTGCGGGTGTGCCCAGCCAATTGCTGAGCCGTCGCCCCGACCTGGCCAAGGCCGAGGCCGAATTGGCCGCCGCGCAAGCCAATGTGGCCGTCGCCCGCGCGGCCTTGCTGCCCAAGGTGACCCTTGGCGCTACGCTCGGCTCCGACGCCTACAAGGCCGCGGATATGCTGCGCAGCCCGTACTACACGCTGACCGCCGGGCTGGTCGGGCCGATTTTCAACCACGGCCGTTTAAGGGCTGAACGCGACAAGGCCCGCGCGCGCCAGGATGAACTGCTGCAAACCTATCGCGGCGCAATCATCAACGGCTTTGCCGATGTGGAAAAAACCCTCAGCAGCATCACGCGCCTGGACCAGCAACGCCAATGGCAACGCGAAGAGCTGCAACAGGCGCAGACCGCCTTCCAGATCGCCGAAAGCCGTTACCAGGCGGGCGCCGAAGACCTGCTCACGGTGCTGGAAACCCAGCGCACCCTGTACACGGCCCAGGACCTGGACGTACAACTGCGGCTGTCACGCCTGCAGGCCAGTATTGCGCTGTACAAAGCGTTGGGGGGCGGCTGGCACTCCGACATCCGATAAACAAAATTCGCATTTCATACACGCGCTGTTTTTTCCTCCTACATTTTTAAGCGTGCGGTCCTTGGTAAAAAAGTCACTCTCCCGACTGACCAGGACCGCAGATGAAATCCCTGACCACTGCCAGCGCCATCACCTTCCGTTGCCTGGTCCTGATGGCCACCCTCATACCCTCCGTCGGCCACCCCCAGGCGCAGCCCTCCCCCTTCGGTATCGAATGGTTTCTCGACTGCCCGCAGCCCGCGCTTGAGCGCCTGGACCCGGAGGTCATCGAACGCACCCAATGCGGCATCGTCACCGCGCCCCTCGACCACGCCGCCCCTGAGCGCGGCAGCATCAGTTTTGACATCACGCGCGTCGGCGCCAAGCAACCGCTGTCTCGCCAGGGCGCGCTGTTTGCCAACCCTGGCGGGCCGGGGCTCGATGCGGGCGGCGCCTTCGCCGTGCACCTGGCGACGGTGTGGAAGCATTACGCCCGGCAACCCGACTGGGGCGATACCTACCGCGAGCTGGCCGACACCTATGATGTGGTCGAAGTCACCCCTCGGGGCCTGGGCAGCCTGCCAGGGTCGCGCCTGGAGTGTCAGTCCGAGCGCAAGATCGTGCCGCAAGGGGACGTCAGTGAAGACCGCAGCGAGGCCAACCTGGCCGCTGTGCGCCACAACGCGCGGTTGATCGCCCAAGCCTGCGCCAGCCATCCGCTGACGCCCTACATCACCACCGAGCAGACGGCCCGCGACCTGGAGTTTGTACGCAAGCAACTGGGCGAACTGCGCTTCAACTACCTGGGTAACGCCTACGGCACCTGGCTCGGCGCTTGGTACGGCGGCCTGTTCCCGGCCCATGTCGGGCGCATGGTGCTCGACTCGAACCTGAACTGGACGTCCACCTTCGAGCACGCCAGTTTTATCGTGGCCAGCGAAAAGGAAAAGATCTTCGATCGCTTCGTCGCCACCCCCGCCGCCCTTTACCCAGGGCTCTACCAACTGGGCGATTCACCGGTGGCGGTGCGCAGGGTCTTCATGGAACTGCTGCCCAGTGTGCGCACGGCCCTGCGCTCCAACAACCGCTACTACAGCGACCCCGCCGGTTTGATGGGGGCCCACGTGCTCAGCCGCTGGCTGCGGGAAGCCCCCGACAGCGATGACCTGACGCTGGAGGCTCGGGCACGCGCGTATCTATTCAGCCCCGACGCCGAGATCGAACAGCGGGCCAAGGCAATGTTCAGCCTGCTGCTGCAGCGCGTGCGCGAACCGCTGCAGGCCAATGTGCCGAAGCCGGGGCCGCTGCGCATGTCGGCTGCCGACTCGGTAAAAACCGCCATCCTGTGCAATGACTCGGTCTACTCCAGCGAAGAACAGTGGCAGCAGAAAGAGTCCGAATCCCTCGCCAAGCACCCCGTCGCCGGCAGTGCCCTCGAAGCTCGCCAATGCACGACCTGGCCACGCAAAACCGCCGCCCCGCTGCCGCACAAGGCACTGGCACAGCTCGACAGCCTGCTGATGGTGCAAGCCGAATTCGACGACCATGCCCCGTCCACTGGTGCCGCCTGGGCCTTTGAACGCACCTTCCCGGCCAGTCGCGTGCAGCTCAAGGACGCCTATGTCCACGGGGTTTCGTTCAGCGGCGTGAGTGCCTGCGTGAACCGCTGGGTCGGGGACTACCTGATGCACGGCACCAAGCCACCCCGTTCGACGGTGTGCACCGATGCCACCTTGCAGTGAGCTTCCCCACACCCGTTTGCGACCCCTTCGCACCAGAAACGACACCTCGCGTTGACGCCCCGGCCCAATCGTTATTAAGTGCTATTTATCCGCATTAATACGATAAATCGAACCCATGCTGACTCGCCCGCTACGCCGCAAACGCCAGAAGCTGTCCGATGTGATTGTCGAGTCGGTCAAGCGCTCCATCGTCACCGATGCGCTGAAGCCCGGCGACCGCCTGCCCACCGAGCGCGAGCTGATGGAAAGCTTCCAATGCTCCAAGGGCTCGGCCCGTGAGGCGCTCAAGGCGCTGGAGGTCGAGGGCCTGGTGAGTACGCGCACCGGCCCCAGTGGCGGGGCGTATCTGAACCAGGCCGGCACTGAACCGGCCAGCCGCGCCTTGCGCAATTACCTGCACTTCCAGCACCTGGATGGCGAGCAGGTGTATCAACTGCGCAAGGTGATCGAGGTGGAACTGGCAGTGTCGGTACTCGGGCGCCTGAGTGAAGCCGATTACCAGGCCCTGCAGGACAACGTGGATTTTTGCAGCGCTCCGGAAGACAGCGAAGCCGGCCAGCGCGAACAGCGCCTGGCGGAACTGGAGTTCCATAACCTGCTGGCCAAGGCCTGCCCTAACCCGTTGCTGAGCTTTATGGCGCAGTTTCTCAACGACCTGCTGCGCGACCTGGTGGTGCTGAAAAAAGCCTACAAGCCCAAACGCAAACAGTTCGACGCGGCCAACCTCGACTATCACAAGCAGCTGCTGAGCGCTTTTCGTGCCGGCGACGAAGGCGCGGTGCGCAGCCTGATGCATGAACACATGTGCGACGCCGAACACCATATGACCGCCCTCGAAGGCCAGGTCAGCCCGCATTTTCTACTGGAGTTCGATCACTCTTAAGACCCTACTCCCAGCGTTTGACCCTGTTCCAACCCAGCTACCGCGTCGCCCCAATAACAGGCCTGCCCACAGGCCCTGCTCCACCGTATCGCCATTGCTACTCCTGCCAATAACTAAACCAGGGAGTCACCCCATGCAGCGTCGTACGTTATTGAAAGCCAGCCTCACCGCAGCCGCCGCCCTCAGCCTCCCGCTGAGTGTGCGTTCGGCATTTGCCGCCGAGCCCTTTACCTTTTACGGCCTCAAGTCCATGTCTGGCGCCTTTGCCAGCTATGGCAAATTTGCCGACATGGGTTCGCGCCTGGCGGTGGAACAACATCGCGAAATCCTCGGCCGCCCGCTGAACTATAAAGTCATCGATACCGAAGGCAACGCCGGCAAGGCCGTGCGCAAGGTCCAGGAAGCCATCCAGCAGGACGGCGCGCGGTTCTTCCAGGGCTGCACGCTGTCATCGTCGGCCCTGGCGGTGGCCAAGGAAGTCGACAAGGCCGGCGGCGTGTTCATGACACCGGTGGGCGCCGATGAGGTCACCGGCAAGGACTGCAACGCCGCCACGTTCCGCTGGTCGGTGCCCACCTACGGCGCGATCCGCGAAACCCTGGTGCCGTTGATCAAGTTGCTGCCGGACGCCAAGCGCTGGTACACCATCACCCCACAGTACGTGTTCGGTGAAGCGTTGCTCGAAGGCGCCAAAAACGTGCTCAAGGAGCACGGCCTGGAACATGTCGGCAACAGCTATCACTCGTTGCAGGAGCAGGAATTCTCCGGCTACCTGACCAACGCCATCTCGACCAAGCCCGACGTGCTGGTGCTGCTCAACTTCGGCAGCCAGTCGTCCAACACCCTGCGCCAGGCGGTGAACTTCGGCATCAAGGAACGCATGAAAATCCTGCTGGTGTGGTCCGCCGGCCTCGACCAGTTCCAGGAGCTGGGCAGCGACGTGCTGGAAGGCGTGTACCTCGGCGCGCAGTACTGGCACCAGGTCGATACCCCGCTCAACCGCGAACTGGTCAAGCTGACCCAGGCCAAGTACGGCATCAACCCCACCTACCCGCTGGCCGCCGACTACATCAGCACCAAGGTCATGCTCGACACCATTGTTGCCACCGGCAGCTTCGACGGGGCGACCGTGGCCAAGGCCATGCAGGGCCTGAGTTTCGAAGGCCCGACCGGCAAGGAATCGATCCGCGCCGGCGACCACCAGGTGATCAAGGATTACTACCTGCTGGTTGGCAAGGCCGCTGGCGAGATGGCCGACAAGGATGACCTGGCCAAGGTACTCAGCGCCGGCCAGTCGTTCCCGCCGGTGGACGCCACGGGCTGCACGCTCGCCTGATCCGCTAAAACATCACCGGTTGTACACGGCAGGGCCGCTCGCGCGGCCACCTGTTCGAGGGTTTGTGCATGCTTAATCTTTACCTGTTCCAGATACTCAATGGCCTTGGCCTGGGGATGATCTACTTCCTGATCGCGGTCGGGCTGACGATCATTTTCGGCTTGCTCAACTTCGTCAACTTCGCCCACGGCGCGTTCTTCCTGCTGGGCGCGTACATCTGCTACACCGCCGTGAGCCTCACCGGCAACTTCTGGCTGGCGCTGCTGCTCGCGCCGCTGGTGGTGGCCGCGCTGGCGTGGGTGATCGAGCGATTATTGATCCAGCGGATTTATCACCTGCCGCACATGTTCCAGATCCTGGTGACCCTAGGGATTGCGCTGATCATCCAGGAGGCCAGCGTGATGATCTGGGGCCCGGTGGGCAAGAGCGTGGCCGTGCCGGAACTGCTGCGTGGGGTGCTGGTGGTGGGTGATTTCGTCTACCCCTACTACCGCCTGTTCCTCATCCTGTTTTCCGGGCTGGTCGGCCTGGGCCTGTGGCTGCTGCTGGAACGCACGCGCTTTGGCGCCCTGGTGCGCGCCGGCAGCGAGAGCACCGAAACCGTGTCGCTGCTGGGCACCAATATCTTCCGGCTGTTCTCCATGACCTTTGCCCTCGGCGTAGGCCTGGCGGGCATGGCGGGCGTCCTGTTCGCACCGTTGCGCGGTGCCCAACCCTTTGTCGGGCCGGAAATTCTCGGGATCGCCTTTGTGGTGGTGGTCATCGGCGGCATGGGTTCCTTCAGCGGTGCGCTGGTCGGCGGTTTGCTGGTGGGCGTGGTGCAAAGCCTGATGACCACACTCTGGCCCCAGGGTGCGAGCCTGATGATCTACGGCGCCATGGCCGCGGTGATTCTGGTGCGCCCCTACGGCCTGTTCGGGAGAGCCTGACATGAGCGAGAAAAACCCCCTGCCGTTTGCCAAGACCCAGTCACGCGCCATGCTCCTGTGGGTGCTGGCGGTGTTGATCGGCCTGCCGTTGATCCTACCTTCGGCGACCCTGGCCACCGAGATCCTGATCTTTGCCATGGCAGCCCTGGCCTGCAACCTGTTGCTCGGCTACACCGGCCTGTTGTCGTTTGGCCAAGGCATCTTCTTCGGGGCCGGCGCCTATTGCGCGGCGCTGCTGATGATCCACTTGCACCTGGGCCTGTTCGTCGCCCTGCTGGGGGCTGCCATCGCCGGTGGTTTCCTCGCGTTGCTGGTGGGCGCCCTGGCGATCCGGCGCACCGGGATCTACTTCGTGATGCTGACGTTGGCCTTCAGCCAGATGGCCTACTTCGTTGCCTACACCTTGAGCGACTGGACCGGCGGCGACAACGGCCTGCTCAGCGTGCCGCGCCCGGAGATCCGTATCGGTGACACCGTGCTGCTGTCATTGGCTGACGCGCGAGCGTTCTACGCCTTCGTCGCGGTGCTGTTCCTGCTGATCTTTATCGGCGCGCGCCGAGTGATCGCCTCACCGTTCGGCAGCACGCTGATGGCGATCCGCGAAAACGAAACCCGTGCCTCGGCCATCGGCTACGACACCCGCCACTTCAAGATCCTGGTGTTCGTGCTGTCCGGCGCGGTCACCGGGATTGCCGGGGCGCTGTACGCCATGTTGCTGCACTTTGTGCCGCTGTCGAACATCGACCTGGCGATGTCCGAGAACATCCTGATCATGACCATCGTCGGCGGTACCGGCTCGCTGTTCGGTTCATTGCTGGGTGCCGGCTCCATCGTGCTGCTGGGGGACTTCCTTTCCGACCTGTGGCCGCGCTGGCTGATGCTGCTGGGGGTGATCCTGATCCTGGTGGTGATCTTCATGCGCGGGGGGTTGTGGGGCGGCCTGGCGTCGCTGTTCGAGAAAGTGCGCGGCCGTCGCAAAGCGGCCATCGTCGCCAAGGAGCAAGGGCTATGAGCATCCTGTTGGAAACCAAGGACCTGGAGCTGGCCTACGGCGCGTTCCATGCGGTCAACGGCGTCAACCTCAAGGTCGAAGCCGGCACCATCCATACCATCATCGGCCCCAACGGCGCGGGCAAGACCAGCCTGTTCCACTGCCTGACCGGCGAACGCCAGGCCACCGCCGGAGCCATCCACTTCGACGGCCACCCCCTGATGCGCAAACCGGCCCACGCCCGTGTCGGCCTGGGCATGGCGCGCTCGTTCCAGCTCACCAGCCTGTTCCAGAACCTCAGCGTGCGCGAAAACCTGCGCCTGGCCGCCCAAGGCCGCGACGGTGCGCGCGCCTTGAACTTCTGGCGCCACGTCGACAACCAGCGCGAACACCGGGAGATGGCCGACCAGGTGCTCGAACGCCTGCAACTCACCGCGCGCGCCGAGACCTTGGCCGGCGAGTTGTCCCACGGCCAGCAACGGGTGCTGGAAGTGGGTATGTCGATCTGCTCCAAACCCAAACTGTTGATGCTCGACGAACCCACTTCGGGCATGGGCATCGACGATATCCCGATCATGACCCAACTGATCAGCGACCTGGGCCGCGACCATACGGTGCTGTTGATCGAACACAACATGAGCATCGTCATGTCCATCAGCCAACGCATCACCGTTATGAGCCACGGCCAGATCCTGGTGGAAGGCACGCCGGAGTTCGTGCGCGCCGATGAACGTGTACGCACCGCTTACCTGGGGGAGGCTGCCTGATGCTGATCGTCGAGAATATCCACTCCTACTACGACAAAAGCCACGTGCTCGAAGGCGTGTCGCTGAGGGTCAACCCCGGCGAACTGGTGACCCTGCTGGGCCGCAACGGCGCCGGCAAGACCACCACCTTGCGCAGCATCCTCGGCATCATTTGCCCGCGCCAGGGCCAGATCCACTTCAATGGCCACGCGCTGGTGGGGCAGAAGATCTTTGAAATCGCGCGCCAGGGCTTGGCGCTGGTGCCGGAAAACCGCGGGATCTTTCGCCTGCTCAGCGTTGAGGAAAACCTGCGCATCGCCACGCGCAAGACCAGCCGCTGGCAGCTGGAAGATGTGTACGGCATGTTCCCGCGCCTCAAGGAACGGCGCAAAAACGCCGGCCACGCCTTGTCCGGCGGCGAGCAACAGATGCTCGCCATCGCCCGCGCCCTGCTTAACGACCCCAAGCTGCTGATCCTCGACGAGCCCACCGAAGGCCTGGCCCCGGTGATCGTCGACGAGCTGGTGAAGATCCTGCGCAAGGTCAAGGACGACGGCCTGCCGGTGCTGCTGGTGGAACAGAACCTGATGGTCTGCGACAAGCTCGCCGACCGCCATTACGTGCTCGAACAAGGCCGCGTGGTGTACGAAGGCAGCGCTGCAGACTTCCGCGCCGACCCGACAATCAAGAATCGCTACCTGGCCCTGAGCGCCTGACCGGAGTACGAAGATGAATAGCTTTGCCCAACCGCTCCAGAGCAATGCCCCGCTGATCAACCGCGACCGCCTGTGGCAATCGCTGATGGACCTGGCCCAGCTCGGCGCCACCGTCAAGGGCGGCGTCTGCCGCCTGGCCCTCACCGACCTGGATCGCCAGGCCCGTGACCTGTTCGTGCAATGGTGCGAGGCGGCCGGGTGCAGCGTCAGTGTCGACGCCATCGGCAATATTTTCGCGCGTCGCCCTGGCCTCAATCCCGCCCTGCCACCGGTGATGACCGGCAGCCATATCGACACCCAGCCCACCGGTGGCAAGTTCGATGGTTGCTACGGGGTGATGGCGGGCCTTGAAGTGATCCGCACCCTGAATGACCTGAAGATCGAGACCCAAGCGCCGATTGAAGTGGTGGTGTGGACCAACGAAGAAGGCTCGCGCTTTCCGCCGTGCATGATGGGCTCCGGGGTATTTGCCGGTAAGTTCGACTTGCAGGACACCCTCGACAAGCAGGACGAGCAAGGCCTGTCGGTGGGCGCCGAGTTGCAGCGCATCGGCTATGCCGGTGCCCGCGCGGTGTCGGGTCACCCGGTCGGTGCGTATTTCGAAGCGCATATCGAACAGGGCCCGGTGCTGGAAGACCAGGCCATTACCCTTGGCGTGGTGATGGGTTGCCTGGGCCAGAAGTGGTTCGACCTGACCCTCACCGGCGTCGAAGCCCACGCGGGCCCGACGCCCATGCACCTGCGCAAGGACGCCCTGGTGGGCGCCGCCGAGGTCGTCAGCGCAGTCAACCGCATCGCCCATCAACAACAACCCCACGCCTGCGGCACGGTCGGTTGCCTGAGCCTGCACCCCGGTTCGCGTAATGTGATTCCCGGCCAGGTGCAGATGACCATCGACCTGCGCCACCTGCATGCCGACAAGCTGCAAGCCATGGTCGATGAAGTGCGTGGCGTGATCGAAACCACCGCCGCCACACACGGCCTGAGCTACGAGTTGACCCCCACCGCCGACTTCCCACCCCTGGACTTCCACCCGGCCTGCGTCAACGCCGTGCGCGACGCCGCCAGCGCCTTGGGCCTGAGCCATATGGACATCGTCAGCGGTGCCGGGCATGACGCGATCTTTGTCGCCGAACTCGGCCCGGCCGGGATGATTTTCGTGCCGTGCGAAGGCGGCATCAGCCACAACGAAATCGAAAACGCCGCGCCGGATGACCTGGCAGCGGGCTGCGCGGTGTTGCTACGCGCCATGGTCAATGCGGCACAGGGGGATCAGCCATGAGTGAGATGGGCCAACTGACGGCGGTGCAACTGCTGGCGCATTTTCGCGATAAGAGCCTGTCACCGGTTGAAGTGACCGAAGACGCGCTGCTGCGCATCGAGCGCTACAACCCGGTGGTGAACGCCTACTGCCATGTCGACCCCGAGGGCGCGCTGCATGCAGCGCGGGCTTCGGAAGAACGTTGGTTCAAGGGCGAACCCTGCGGCGCGCTGGACGGCGTACCGGCGTCGATCAAGGACCTCACGCTGACGATCGGCATGCCCACCCGCAAGGGCTCGCGTACGTCTAGCGCCGAGGGACCGTGGGACGTCGACGCGCCCTTCCCGGCCTTTATGCGCAAGGCCGGCGCGGTGCTGCTGGGCAAGACCACCACCCCGGAATTCGGCTGGAAAGGCGTCACCGACAACCCGCTGTACGGCATCACACGCAACCCGTGGGACACGCGCACCACGGCGGGCGGGTCTTCCGGCGGCGCGGGCGCGGCGGCGGCGTTGAACCTGGGCGTGCTGCACCAGGGCAGCGATGCGGGCGGTTCGATCCGCATTCCCTGTGCATTTACCGGGACGTTCGGGATCAAGCCGACCTTCGGCTACGTGCCGCAGTGGCCGGCCAGTTCCATGACGATCTTGTCCCACCTGGGGCCGATGACCCGCACCGTGGAAGACAGCGTACTGATGCTGCAAACCGTGGCGCAGCCGGATGCGCGGGATGGCCTGATCGGCGCGCCGAGGACCACGCCATGGTTGGCGGGGGCGATGGACTTGAAGGGCCTGCGCGTGGCCTACAGCCCCACGTTCGGCTATGTGAACGTCGATCCCCAGGTGGCCAGCGTGGTCGCCCAGGCGGTTCGAGGCCTGGAGCAATTGGGCGCCCATGTCGAGCAGATCGATCCAGGCTTCAGTGACCCGCTGGAGGTGTTCAGCACTTTATGGGCGGCTGGCGCCGCCCGCCTGACCGGCTCGATGAGCGATGCGCAAAAACAGCTGCTGGACCCCGGCCTGCTGCGTATCGCGCAACGCGGCGTGCAGTTGAGCCTGGAGGACTTCAACGCCGCGCTCGAAGCCCGGGCGGCGCTGGTGGCAAGGATGGCAGCGTTCCACGAGCACTACGATGTGCTGGTGTCGCCGATGATGCCGATCACCGCGTTCGAGGCCGGGCACGACGTACCGCCAGGCTCCGGGATGCAGGCATGGACGCAGTGGACGCCCTTCACCTACCCCTTCAACCTGACGCAGCAACCAGCCGCGTCGGTGCCGTGCGGGCTGGCGGCGAATGGCCTGCCGGTGGGGTTGCACGTGGTCGCGGCGCGGTTTGCCGATGAGACGGTGTTGCGGGTTTGCCAGGCATATGCCAAGGCATTCCCTACCGATCATCTGCCAGCCCCGATCACCGGAGTAGCGTAGATCCAACTGTGGGAGGAGGCTTGCTCCCGATGAGGGTGTGCCAGAAGCCGATCGGTCAACTGACACACTGCAATCGGGAGCAAGCCCCCTCCCACAGTTCTTGATCGCATTCCACTACAATAGTCCCCCATTCATCCCTGGGGGCTTCATGGACATCGAACTGGCACGCACCTTCCTCGAAATCTCCCGCTGCGGCAGCCTCGCCGCCGCCGCCGAGAAACTGCACGTCACCCAGACCGCCATCACCGCCCGCGTGAAAAACCTGGAAAGCCAGCTGGGCAGTACGCTGTTTGTACGCAACCGCGCCGGCGCGCGCCTGACCGCCGATGGCGAGGCGTTTGTGGTGTATGCCAACCAGTTGCTGCAAACCTGGGAAGCCGCGCGGCGCGATCTGCCGTTGCCGGATGGCTACCGCAACGTGTTGCATATCGGTGGCGAAGTCAGCCTGTGCAACCCATTGATGCTCGGCTGGGCCCAGGCCCTGCGCGAACACATCCCCGGGTATGCCCTGCGCACCGAAATCCGCGAAGGCGAGTACCTGTTGCGCCAGCTAGAGCTGGGCGTACTCGACGCCGCGCTGGTGTTCCAGCCGCAATACTGGCCGGGGTTGCAGGTGGAGCAGGTGCTGGAGGAAAAACTGATCCTGGTGCAACGGGTGAGTCAGCCGGACCCGTATGTGTATATCGACTGGGGCCCGGGTTTTCGCCAGCAGCATGACGCCGCCCTGCCCGACAAGGCCCGCGCCGCCTTGAGTTTCAACTTGGGGCCGCTGGCGTTGCAGTACATCCTGGAGCACGGCGGCGCGGGGTACTTCCGCACGCGGGTGGTGCAGAGCTACCTCGACAGCGGCGTGATGCAACGCGTGCCGAAGGCGCCGGAGTTCAGCTTCCCGACATTCCTGGTGTACTCGCGAGCGCGGGATTCGGCCGTATTGCAGCAGGCGCTGGGGTTGCTGCGTGAGGTGGTCAAGGCCGAAAGCGACTGGTCGCAACGCTGGGACCCGTTGATTTGAGTCACCAACCACCGCCGTGCATGCTAGCCTGCGGGTGTTTCCTTTTGCAGCCTTACCGATGAACAAGAAAAAGTCCGTCACCATCAGCGACATCGCCAAACGGGTCAACATGACGACCATCACGGTGTCTCGGGCGCTGAACAAACCCGACCAGGTCAAGCCCGCGACCCTGGCGCGCATTCTCGAAGTGGCGCGGGAGCTGGACTACGTGCCCAACGCCTTCGCCCGCGGGCTCAAGCGCAGTGAAAGCCTGATCATCGGCGTGATCACGGCGTCGGTCGACAACCCGTTCTACAGCGAGATGATCAAGGCGATTTCCCGCGAGGCCAAACAGCACGGCTATACGATCATGCTGGTGGACACCGATGAGCTGGCAGAGCTGGAAAGCAAGGCGGTGGACACCCTGCTCGGCTACCGCGTGGCGGGGATTATCCTGTCGCCGGTGTCCGATGAGCCGAGCTACCAACCCGACTACCTGGAGCGCCTGGGCAACGGCAAGACCCCGGTGGTGCTGCTCGATCGCACGATCCACAACAGCCCGTTCAGCCGTGTGGTGCTCGACAACTACCACAGCGGCATCCAGGCCGCGCATTACCTGTTGCGCCAGACCCCTGACCTCAAGCGCCTGCTGGTGCTGACCGGCCCCGAGCATTCACGCATCACCGTCGAGCGCCTCAAGGGCCTGCGCGAAGTGCTGGCCGAACACCCGCAGGTGCAGGTCGAGGTGCAGGCCGGCGACTACACGCTGATGCCCTCCTACCTGCACACCCTCGACTACCTTGCCGAACATTCGGCGCCGGACGCGATCATGGGCTTCAACCAATTGATCACCCTCGGTGCCCTGCGCGCGCTGCGCATGCACAACATCCCCCATGACAGCCTGACCATCTGCGGCATCGACCGGCTGCCCTTCGCCGATATCTTCGGCGTGCCGATCGCCTGCGTCGCCCACGACGCCTCCCTGGCCGGCAGCAGCGCGGTACGCCTGCTGCTCGACCGCCTGGAAGACCCATACAAGCCACGGGACAAGGTGGTTATCGCCGGCCGGCTGGAGAACGGCTAGCGGCTGGTGTAGCCACCGTCGATCGGCAGGCTGACACCGCTGATCATGCTGGCCGCGCGGCTCAACAGGAACAGCACCGGCAACGCCACTTCCACGGTTTGCGCAAACCGCCCCAAGGGGATCGCCGCCAGCGCCGGGTCGCGCTTGGCCGGCTCGGACCAGGCCATGGTCGCCATTGGCGTGAGCGTCACCGTGGGGTTGACGCTGTTGACGCGAATACCGAAGCGGCCCCATTCGGCGCACTGCACGCGGGTGATCGCATCCAGTGCGGCCTTGGAGGCGCAGTAGCCGAGGTGGTCGTCCAGCGCCACCAGCGACGCCTGGCTGGACACATTGACGATACTGCCGGCGATCTTCGCCGCGATCATCTTCGCCGCCACGCGGCTGGCGACCTGGGCCGCGGCACGGGCGTTGACCTGCATCACCTGGTCGAAGGCGTCGGCGCTGATAGCCGCGGCGGGTTCCAGGCGTGAAATACCGGCACAGTTGACCAGGCCGTGCAGGGGCGGCAGGTCTTGCAGCGCGTTATCCAGGGCGGCGCTGTCGGCGATGTCCAGGCACAGGGTTTGGCAGCCGAGTTGAGACAGGGCTTGGGCGTCGCGGCCAAGGGCAATCACTTCGGCGCCGCTGTTGATGAGTTGCAGGGCGATTTCGCGGCCGATACCGCTGCTGGCGCCGGTGACGAGGATGCGCTGGTGGGTGAAGTCGAAGGTGGCTTGCATGAATGAAATTCCCAAAAACAATGAAGATCCGCTGTGGGAGGGGGCAAGCCCCCTCATATAAAAAACAAAATAACTTATTGATTGTTAAGGATTAAAACTCCAGCTGGATGACCGCATTTTTGTGGCAGGCGAGCTATTTTTTGTGGCGAGCGGGCTTGCCTGTGGTAATGAGCGGGCTTGTTGTGGCGAGCGGGCTTGCCCCGCGTTGGGCTGCGCAGCAGCCCCAGTAAGATCACCGCGTTTTTTCAGACCAAACGCGGTGCGGGATTTGGGGCTGCTGCGCAGCCCAACGCGGGGCAAGCCCGCTCGCCACAGTAAGCCCCCTCGCCACAGTAAGCCCCCTCACCACAGCAAGCCCGCTCGCCACAGGGGTGGTCGGATGTTCAGTGGGCTTGCAGGCCGTGCATGACGGGCTTCAGGGCCGGATACAGCTTCAGGTACTCGGCGAACGCGCGGTCATAGGCCTCGACGTTTTCCACCTTCGGCTCCGCCCGCAATTGCAGTTGCACCCACCCCTTCGCCATCTCCCCATCACTCACCAACCCCACCGTATGCGCCGCCAGCAACGCCGCGCCGAGGGCCGCTTCCACTTCCTGGACGATGGTGTACACCGGGTAGCGCGTGACGTCCGCGATGATCTGCATCCACAAATCCGAATGGCTCGCCCCACCCACCACAATCAAGCGCGGGTCCAGGGAGTGCGCGCCACGGGTGCCGGCCTCGATGTTGTGGCGCAGGGCGAAACTCACCCCTTCCAGGACCGCGCGGTACAGGTGAATGCGGCTGTGGTACAGGTTGAGCCCGACAAAACTGCCACTGGCGCGGTCGTCCCAGACCGGGCTGCGTTCGCCCATCAGGTAGGGCAAAAACAGCAAGCCTTCACTGCCCGCCGGGATCTTCATCGCGCGTTCTTCCAGCAATACCAGGCTGTCCTGGCCGGTGGCCCGGGCCTGTTGCTCCTCGGCCTGGCAGAACTGCTCGCGAAACCAGCTGACCGACGCCCCGGCGGTGATTGCGCCGCCGAAGATGTACAGGTCGCGTTGGCCGTTGTAGACATGGGGAAAACTCACCAGGCCGTGGTGCGCATCCACCTGCTGGTTCAGATAGCCCCAGCACATGCTGGTGCCGATCATCGCCACGTGGTTGCCCGGCTGTGTCACCCCAGCGGCCAGGGTTGCCATGGCCGCATCCACCCCGCCGGCGAGGACCGGCATACCGGCCGCCAAGCCCAATCGCGTGGCCCAGGCGTCCCGCAGTTCGCCGACCACTTCGCCGGAATACACCAACCGTTCGGGCATCATCGCCAGGGGGATACCCAGCGCGGCAAGCATCTCCCGCGACCAGCCCCGCTGTGCCACGTCATACACCCCGCCCATGTTGCCGGCGCTGCTATGGTCCACCGCCAGTTCACCGGTCAGGCACCAGTTGATATAGCTGTTGGGTGGCAGCAAGTAACGGGTGTCAGCCCACACTTCGGGCTGGTGCTGCTTGAGCCAGAGCATCTTGGTGAAGCCGTAGTAGCTGTCTACCGAATTGCCGGTGACCGCGTACAGACGCGCCAAATCAACGTGCTCACGCACCCACGCCACCTGCTCGCCGGCACGCCGGTCCATCCAGATCAGGCAGGGGTGCAGCGGCGTGATCTGCGCATCCACCGCAATCCCCGAACCACCGTACAGGCTGCTGATACACAGGGCCTTGACCTGTTCTTTCGCAACCCCGGCCTTGGCCATGCACTGCGCAACGCAGGCCTCGACCGCGTCCAACCACACCTGTGGCCACTGCTCGGCCCAGCGCACTTTCGGGGTATCCACGCGATACCCCTGGCTGTGCTGGGCGATGATCGTGCCTTGAGCATCCACCAGCAGCGCCTTGGTACTCTGGGTTCCAATGTCGACGCCCATCACGTAGTTCATGTCAAACCACCGGCTTCAACAGCACCTTGATCGACTTGGTCGAGTTGGCCAATTCGAAGGCTTCGGCAAAATCGTCAAGCGGGAAGTCGTGGGTGACGATGCCTTGGGAGGTGACCAGGCCACGCTCGAACAGGTCGATGGCGATCGGGTAGCAATACGGCCCCAGGTGGGCGCCGCGTACGTCCAGTTCCTTGCGGTCACCGATGATCGACCAATCGACGCTGGTCTCGGCACCAAACACGCTGAACTCGACAAACCGCCCGAGCTTGCGGATCAGGTCCAGGCCCTGGGTCACGCCGGCCGGGACGCCGGTGGTCTCGATGTACACGTCGCAGCCGTAGTTGTCGGTCAGGCTGTTGATGATCTCGCGGGCGTTGTCACGGGACGGGTTGATCACCACATCGGCACCGAATGTTTTCGCCAGTTCCAGGCGCTCGTCGACCATGTCGATCACCACCAGTTTCTTCGGGGTTTTCAACGCGGCGACCTGGACCATGCACAGGCCCAGGGTACCGGCGCCGGCGATCACCACCACGTCATCAAGCTGGAGGTCCCCACGGTTCACGGTGTGGATCGAGCAGGCCATCGGTTCCACCAGCGCGGAATCCTCCAGGGACACCGACTCGGGAATCTTGTGCACGATGGCGGTCTTGGGGATGCGCATGTACTGGGCCATGCCGCCTTCGGCCACTTCGCGCTGGAAGCCGAAGATGTTATGCACTTCGCACATCCAGTACTTGCCCGACTTGCAGAAGCGGCACTTGCCACAGGGCACGATCTGCTCGGCGATCACCTTGTCGCCGACGGAGACCTCGAAGTGCTCCTCGGCACCCTCGCCCACCTCGACCACATAGCCAAAAAATTCATGGCCCGGCACCACCGGCGCCTTGACCCAGGGGTTGTCGCCGCCCCAGAACATGGCCGCGCCGGAGTGGCACTTGCAGTCACTGGCGCAGATGCCGCAGGCGGCGATGCGAATCACCAGTTCATTGGGGCGCGCCTGGGGTTTGCCGATGCGTTCCAGGCGATAGTCTTTCGGGCCGTGGCAGACGACGGCTTGCATGTGAGTGTGCTTTTCCATGGTATTGGGTCCTGTGTGGATAGAGGTTTATCGGTGGCGCTGACGGCTGATAAAGATCGCCAGCAAAATGATCCCGCCCTTGATCACGCTCTGGACGTAAGGCGAGACGCCAAGCATGTTCAGTCCGTTATTCAGTACGCCGAGCAGCATCGCGCCGAGCAACGTGCCGACGATCACCCCGCGCCCACCGGCAATCGACGCACCGCCCAGCACCACGGCGGCGATCGCATCCAGCTCGAACGAGACCCCCGCATTCGGCTGGCCGCTCATCAGGCGCGAGGTAAGCACCAGCCCGGCAATCGCGGCCGTCAGCCCGCTGATGGCGTACACCAGCAACTTGAAGCGCGCCGCGCGCACCCCGGACAAGCGCACGGCTTCTTCATTGCCACCGATGGCGTAGATGTAGCGGCCGATGCGCGTGTGTTGCAGCAGCACATAGGCGGCAAAGTAGGTGATCAGCATGATCAGGATCGGCACTTCGATGCCGAACAGGCTCTGGCGACCGAAGAAGCCGAACCACTCCGGCAGCCCGGAAATCGGGTAGCCATCGGTGTACATCAGGCCCAGGCCACGGGCGATGCCCATGGTCGCCAGGGTCACGATGATCGGCGGCATGTGCAGGTAGGCCACGAACAGTCCGTTGCCGATACCGAAGGCCACGCCGACCAGCATGCCGGCGCCAATCGCCAGGCCCGGCGGCAGCCCCGCGACCATCAGGCCGGCGGTCAGGGTGCCGGACAAGGCCATCACCGGCCCCACCGACAAATCGATACCGCCAGTGAGAATCACGCAGGTCATACCCACCGCGATAATCGCGTTGATCGACACCTGGCGAGCGATATTCGACAGGTTGCTGGCCGTGAGGAAGGTGTCGCTGGCCAGGATCATCACCAGGGTCACCACCACCAGCCCCACGAAGGGATAGAACGCCGGCGAGCGCACCAGCTGCGCCAGGTTCAGGCGCAGTCGGCGGGTGTCGACGCTGTTAATGGACGTATTCACTTGAGCCCCCTGTTGCATGGCGCATGACCTCTTGAGGATTGACGGCGCAGCCTTCGAGCAGCTTGACGATGGCGCCTTTGTGGAACACGGCGACGCGGTCGCACATGCCAATGATTTCGGGCAGTTCGGAGGAAATCATGATGATCGCGTAGCCCTGCTCGGTCAGGCTGCGCATCAGCGCGTAGATCTGGGCCTTGGCGCCGACATCGATGCCACGGGTGGGCTCATCGAATACCAGCACGTCGCAGTGGTGGTTGATCCAACGCGCGATCACCACCTTTTGCTGGTTGCCGCTGCTGAGGTTGAACACCCGGCTTTCGCCGCTGGGCGCCTTGATCGACAGCTGGCGCATCAGGTCTTCGACACTGGCGCACTCCTTGGCCTTGTCGATCAGGCCCGAGGCGCCCTGGTACTTGGGCAGGTTGTTCAAGGAGATATTTTCGCGAATGCTGAAATCGGTGATCAGCCCTTCGCTCTTGCGGCTCTCAGGGAGCAGGCCGATACCGTGGGCCAACGCCTGGGCCGGGTCGTCGAGGGTGATTTTCTCGCCTCGCAGCCACACGTCTTTGCTCACCGATGGCAGCGCGCCCATCATGCCCAGGGCCAGTTCAGTGCGGCCCGAGCCCACCAGGCCGGCAAAGCCGAGGATCTCGCCCTTGTGCAGGTTGAAGCGATTACGCGGGCCGTTGCGCACCAGCTGGATGTCCTTGACCTCCAGCAACACCGGGCCACGCTCGCTGCTCGGCTTGGAAGGGAAACTGCATTCCAGGCGGCGGCCCACCATCATTTCCACCAGGCGGTCGATATCGCTGTCGGCCACTTCGGTGACGCCCACATTGGCGCCGTCACGCAGCACGCTGATGCGGTCGCACACCTGAAAGATTTCCTCCAGGTGGTGAGAGATAAAGATCACCGCGACGCCCTGGCGCTTGAGCTCGCGCATGATGTCGAACAGCAGCTCGGCTTCGCTGGGGGTCAACGTCGCGGTCGGTTCATCCAGCACCAGCAGGCGCGCATCCAGGGCCAGGGCCTTGGCGATTTCGACAAACTGCTGCTCGGCCACGCTCAGGTGCTTGACCGCGCACTTCAGGTCAATCGTCACACCGAGGCGCTTGAACAACGCTTCGCACGCCTCGACCATTTCGCGCTTGCGCAGCAGCCCGAAGCGGTTGCTCAGCTCATGGCCGAGGAAGATATTTTCCACCGCCGTGAGGTAGGGGATCAGGCTGAATTCCTGGAACACGATGCCGATGCCCGCGGCAATCGCATCGCGGTAGGTCGCGAAGTGCCGGGGTTGGCCATCGATCAGGATGTGCCCTTCGTCCTGATGTTCGACGCCGCCGAGGATTTTCATCAGGGTCGATTTGCCGGCGCCATTTTCCCCCAGCAACGCGTGAATCTCGCCACGCTCCACCTGCAGGTCGATGGACTTGAGGGCCTGCACACCGGGGTAACGCTTACAGATATTTTCCAGCTTCAGAAGACTGCTCATACCGCCGACCTCGTATTCAGAAGGATGGCCTCAAGCCCCACGACGCACGTGGGGCCTGGGTGATTTACCAGCTGAAGTCCTTGGCCTTGGCCTGGTCGATCAGGGTGATGTCCACTGGAATGGTGGCGGGTACCTGAGCGCCCCACTTCTTCGCCAGGGCGATGCCCAGGGCCAGGCGGATCTGATCGCGGGGGTATTGGGCGGAGGTGGCGATGAACTTGCTGCCGGGTTTCTGGATCGCCTTGATCGCTTCCGGCGCACCGTCGACGCTGACCAGTTTCACGTCCAGGCCACTGGCTTCGATGGCCGAGAGTGCGCCGAGGGAGCCGTTGTCATTCACGCTGAAAATGCCTTTGAGCGTCGGTTGCGCCTGGAGCATGTTCTCGGTGACGGTCAGCGCCTGGTCACGTTCCTGCTTGCCGTTCTGGATGCTGACAATCTTGATGTCCGGGTGCTTGGCCACGGCCTCTTTGCAGCCGCGCACACGCTCGAGGATCGGCACCACGGCGATGCCGTCGAGGATCGCGATATTGCCTTTGTCGCCGATGTTCTTAGCCAGGTATTCACAGGCCTGGAAGCCGGCGTCGAAGTTCTTCGAACCGACGAAGGAATCCAGTGGGCCTTCGGCCTGTGCGTCGACCGCCACGACCACCACGCCGGCAGCGTGGGCGGACTTGACCGCCGATTGCACGCCGACCGAATCCGTAGGGTTGATCAGCAGGATATCGATGCCCTTTTGCAGCATGTCTTCCACGTCACTGACCTGCTTGGACACGTCGTGGCGGGCGTCGGTGATGATCAGTTTCGCGCCGATGGTGGCACCCGCCTCTTCCAGGGCGTTTTTCATGGTGACGAAATAGGGGTTGTTGATTTCCTGGAAGGACGCGCCGATGCGCAGCGGTTTGGCGGCGTCGGCAAAGGCCGGGGAAACGGTACCGAGGGCGATGCTTACAGCCAATAAACACAGGGTTTTCGGAAGCATTTTCATGGCGTGGGTCTCTGTTTTGTTTTTATTGTTAGAGCAAATGTTATCGTTAACATTTTGCGAGAAGCTAGCAAGGAAATCCGGCAGGCGCAAGGGGCCACTGGTCGGGCGCGGTCGAAATATGGGAGGCGGCTTGTTGGAGGTACGCCGCAAAAGCTCGCACAATCTTGAGCACCAACTAAGCTCAGCCTCCAACAAAAAAAATCCGAGCACCCGCCATGGCCCACCCTACCGAGACCTTTCGCGCCCGCTACCGCGCCAATGTCGCGCCCCATTACAACCCCTGGCTGCATGCCGGTTTCGTGTTCGGCTACGGCATCGCCAGCATCCTCCTGGCCTGGTCATCGACGCATCGAATCACCCCGCTGCAATGGCTGACCGTGCCCGCGACCCTGGTGTTCTTCAACCTGTGTATCTACCTGGTGCACCGTCACCTCGGCCATCACAAACATGCCTTGTCACGCCTGTTCTACGCGCGCCACACCGGCGATCACCACAGTTTCTTCACCCCCGGCCACATGACCTACGACAGCCCTCGCGACTGGCGGGTGATCCTGTTCCCCGCCTGGCTGATCGTGCTGCACAGCCTGGCGATCACCCTGCCCGCCTGGTGGCTGCTCAAGCAGTTGAGCCCCAATGTCGCCGGATTGTTTGCTGGCTGCATGATCCTCGGTTATTTGCTTTACGAAGTGTTTCACGCCTGTGAGCACTTGCCCGTCGCACATCCATTGGCACGCCTGCCGTGGATTCGCCAGATGCACCGGTTGCACGCCCTGCACCACCGTCGCGAGCTGATGCAGGGGCGCAACTTCAATATTGTCTTGCCGCTGATGGATTACCTGTTCGGCACCCTGCATTGGGAACCGAACCCCCACGACAACCAGGAACCGTCATGAGTACCCGCCCCAAAAAACTGCGCCACCTGTTGTTTGTGCTGCTCCTGGCAGTGATCGCCTTTCTGCTGTTGATGCCCACCCCAGTACAACCGGTGAACTGGGTCCCCCCCAAGGCGCCCTCGCTGAAAGACGGCCCCTACGCCGAAAACCAGCGCCTCAAGGGCGTACAAAAAATCGGTGCCCAAGACATCGACGGGCCCGAGGCCCTGCTGCTGGATGCCCAGGGCTATCTGATCAGCGGGTTGCATGACGGGCGCATCATCCGCACCTCGCCCGACAGCCGCAGCCTGGAAGTGCTGGCCAATACCGGCGGGCGCCCACTGGGCATAGCGCTGCACCCGGATGGGCGCTTGATCATCGCCGATGGGGTCAAGGGCCTGCTGGCATTGGACCGCAATCGCCAGATCACCACCCTGAGCACTGCGGCCAATGGCGTGCCGTTCGGGTTTACCGATGACGTGAGCGTGGACGCCAGCGGGCGCTACGCGTACTTCAGCGATGCTTCGAGCCGCTGGGGCTACGGGCAGGACGGTGAAGCCGTGATCGAGCATGGCGGCGACGGGCGGTTGCTGCGTTACGACTTCAGCAACGCCCGCACCGAGGTGTTGCTCGACCAACTGCAATTCGCCAACGGCGTGGCCCTGGGGCCGGATGAACGCTACGTGCTGGTGAATGAGACCGGTGCCTACCGCATCAGCCGTTACTGGCTCAAGGGCGACCGCGCCGGCAGCCATGACCTGTTTATCGACAACCTGCCCGGCCTGCCGGACAACCTCAGTTTCAATGGCCAGGACCGCTTCTGGGTCGCGCTGTATTCGCCGCGCAATCCGTTGCTGGACAGCTTTGCCGGCTACCCGCTGCTGCGCAAGGTGATGGTGCGCGCGCTGATGGTGGTGCCCAAGCCCATCGAGCGCAAAGCCTTTGTGCTGGGGCTGGATACCGAGGGCAAGGTCATCGCTAATTTGCAGGATGGCAGCGCGGGCAACTACTCACCGATCACCACCGCGCGGGAGTATGGCGACTGGTTGTACCTGGGCTCGTTGAAGAATACGAGCATGGCGCGCTTGCCGTTGAAACTGGCGTTGGCGCCATAACGCAAACAGGGCATACAGGCGCCTGGCCTGTATGCCCTGGGGACTACGGGTCAATCATGTTCAGCTCTTGGTGCTGCTCAGCAAGGTCTGTTTGCACAGGTGGCCGAAGCTGACGAACTCGGTGTTATCGCCACCGACACCAATGCCTGGGTATTCCAGCACTTCCATGCGCCACACGCCGTAGTTGAAGTCGGTACGCCAGGTGTTCTTGTAGCCCTGGGCGTAATCGACAAAGGTGGTCTGGAAATCACCGAAGCAGGTGCCCACGTTGATCGTGCCCGACGCTAGCCCCGAACTGCCGGTCGCCGCCGAATACGCCTTGTAGACGATATTGCCGGTGTCCGGATTGATGTGCTGGTCGAGGTAGACGACCGGGTGCAGCCCTACCAGTGGCGCACCGGTACTGTCCGACAGGCCCATGGTCCAGGTCAGGTCCCGATAGGCTTGGGTGGTCATGTAGCCGTAGCCCACATCGGAAGCCGAGTACGGGATGCGCAACACGTTCGCCTCGCCCTTCACATCCGGGTTGTTCACCCGTGGATTGGAGCCAAACGACAGGTTGTATTTACCCGTCGCGCTCCACGGCTCATTCGGGTGCTGGTTCGGCCGCACACGCACCTTGACCACGCCGCCGACGCCCGGGCTCGGGATCGATGTCGACAGGACGTTGGCCCCCACGGTGACCCACTGGGCACCATCGAAACGCTCAAGGATCCACTTGTTACGCGTGCTGCCACTGGCCGCATCGGCCGTCAGCGCAATACCGACACTCTGGCCACGGACCGCGGTGAAGTCGAAGTAATCGACATCATCCAGGCTGTCGGCATTGCCGCTGATGTAGTTGAGGGTGTCCGGCAGTTGGAAGGCCGTGTCCGGGGTGTCATTGGGTTCAAAGGCGTCGAGGTTGGTATCGACTGCAACACCAAACTGAAAGCTCGACCCTTGGACAGCCGCGTTGGCTTCCATGAACCAGTAGTAATCGCCGGCCGGCACCACACCGCCGAGGCTTTCATCGCCAGTACCAGGGTTGTTCGAGGTGCCCAAAGGCAGCGGATTGCCCTGGCCGTCATCCTGGAACAGCGACAACGACATGTCGGTGCCCGCGGTCTGGTTGACCAGCAGGACGTTGATTCGCGCTTTCTGCGGCAGGTTGAAGTGGTAGCACAGCAGGTCGCCGGTTTGCACACCATTAATCGTGTAGAGCGCGTTGACATCCAGCGTCTGCTCACAGCCCTGGACCAGCGCGGCCTGCACGGCGGGCGCCGACTGGGCCGTGGCTTTTTGTACCTGGGTCACCCTGGACGGCGCGGTGTTGTTTTCCACCACCGAGTCGGCTTGCGCCTTGGCGGCAAACAGCGGTTTCTTCAACTGGGCACCCGCCTGCAGTTGCTGCTTGAGGGCAGTCGGCGCCTTGTTGGCCTTGATCTTCGCAGCGTTTTTCAACCCTTGTTTGACCGCGGGAGGCGCCGCTTGCGCAGCCAGGTGAGGGTATTGTTCAGCGAGGGCAAAGGCCGAGACAAAGCAGGTGGCCGCCATGGCCGCGCCCAGCATAAAGGCTTTTTTCGATTTCATTTTTTATCCATCCATAGTTAAAAACTGAAGGTCAGGTGACATCCGGTCACCTGGGATGGAATGTAGGATAAGACTGGATGGATGTACAGTATTTTTTCAGAGAAATGTGGTTTTAAGGAGAAATTCGCGTGGAAAAAAACGGACCCCCTCTGGAGCCAAGTGCCCAATAGCCCCAGCTGACAGCCCAAATCTTCAGCGACCAGCGTGTAGGAATGTGACGTCCGTCGATCACCGCTGTGTCCAGCGGTGCCAGTTGGATGTCGGCGTTGTACAGGGTCTGGGGGCAGCCTTCGCGGTCGATCCAGGTGCCGGTCAGGTGATATCGGCCCATCTACGCCAAACGGTCCAAACGACTGTTGCAATAACCCAAATGAAACCTACGTAATAAGGCCACAACACCCAACGCTTCAGTCCTAAGGGAACCGACGCCAGCTCGGCCTCGGTCACAACACCTGCTTTCACATAGCGTGCTGAGTCAGACAGGAAATCAAACATCAACAGCATGCGGTATTGCCTGTCGATCCACCGGTTTCGTCTCCAGAATCGCTTATTGGCGCGGACCCTTTCGTTATGACTGAAATAACCTTCCACCTCGTCGAGTTTTGTATATTCGGCAAACAACGCCAGCCCCAAAACGACAAACGCCCCACCAAAATGCACAATGGTGAAGGCAAGAAAAAACGACACGATTAAGCCCCCTCTGGCCGCAGGTGCCGGTTGAGCACATCAAAATGATCGGAGCGCTGCTGGCTAGGGGCGCTGCCCACGAGGCGGGATTTCAAACTGCTGTAGTCCGTTGTGCGGTCGTTGATATAGCTCTGCGCCATGCCCTACATCCGAGATGCAAAGAAGATGGCGTCGAAATATAAGCAAGCACCTACGCCCCGGACACAAACGCGGGTGGGCTGAAATGCATTTGGGAAGTTGCCTACTTCGCGAAGAAACTGGGCCTACAGAAACAACCCTAATAACCGGTCATCTCCAGGTAACCCACCCCACCGTCAAACTGCACCGGCCCTTCCCAGTACGGAATACTCAGGTTCATCCAGGCGTTCGGGTTGACGGCCTGGGTGGTGATATCCAGTTGTTTACCGGGAATTTTCAGCGACCAGCGTGTGGGAATCTGGCGTCCGTCGACCGCCGTGGTGTCCAGCGGTGCCAGTTGGATGTCGGCGTTGTGCAGGGTCTGGGTATGGCCCTCGCGGTCGATCCAAGTGCCGGTCAGGTAGGCCGTGCCGTCGGTTTGCCGCACACGGAACAGCATCATCTGCTCGCCACGGTCCAGGTGCAGGGAGAACCAGTCCCAACCGGTCTGGCTGGCGGTCAACGGTTGGCTGCTCCATTCACGGTCGAGCCAGGCCGGGCCGCTGACCTGATACGTCTTGCCGTCGATGCTGACGCTGCCTTCGGCAGTAAAGAACGGCTGGCTGTAGTAGTACGACGCCTGGCCCTGGTCGGATTTGCGGCTGTAGCCGTTGTCGCCTTGCAACACCAATGGCCGGCTGGAGGTCAGGTGCAGGTCGTAGGCAAATTGCGCTCCGCTGGCCTTGAGTCGCATCGCCGCCAATGCGCTCGCGGCGCCGGGCTCGCTGGCGAAATTCCAGTCGTCGATCCAGGCGTTGAACGGCACTGCCTGCGCCCCGGCCTGGCCGACGCCGCCGCGGGCGAAGCGTTCGGCGGCGTAATGGCGAGTGGCGGAGGTGACCGCCGCGTGGCCGAGCCATACGTTTGAATCGTGCCAGCCGGCTTGCGTCGGCCCGGCCTTGAGGGCGTTGCGAAACAGCGTCCATTGCACGCCGAACACATTGCCCTGGGCGTCCTTGAGGTTGGCGGTGACGTACCACCACTCGATACGAAAGCCATCGTGGGGGCCGTGATCCTCGGGAAAGCTGAAGACCTTGCCGGGCAGCACCTGGGCAAAGTCGGCCGCGTCACTGCCCAGGCCGGCAAAGCTTTCCGGCGGCGCAGGTTGTTGGTCGCACGCGCCTAGCAGCAACAGAAGAAGCCCTGTAGGAGCGAGCTTGCTCGCGAAAAACGTCAACGATAACGCGGACATTCCGGATGCACGCGGCGCTCTCGGGTTTTTCGCGAGCAAGCTCGCTCCTACAGAGAGGACAGCCAGGAACAGGGGCTTAATCTTCATGGGCAAACGTCCTCAACAAGTCCGCCGGACGGCTGCGATACAGCTGCCACAGCGGCCAGGCCGACGCCAACAGCGTGGCCAGCAGCGCCAGCCCGAGCAATTGTGCGAGCTGCCACGGGAACACTTGCAACGGCAGGCGCCAGCCAAAAGCCTGCACGTTGATCACCGCATCCAGGCACCACGCCAGCAACAGGCCCAGCGGCAACGCCAGCAGCAGCGTGAGCACCGCCAGCAGCCAGGTTTGCCCCAGGTTCAGCAGCATCAATTGCCGCCGCGTCACCCCCAGCGCCCACAGCGGAGCGAGTTGGCCGAGGCGGCTTTGGCTCTGGGTCAGCAGGCTGATGAACAGCGCCACGCCGGCCACGCCCAAGGTCAGGCTGTTGAGCGCGGCGGTGGCGGCGAAGGTGCGTTCGAACACCTGGCTCGACCACCCCTTGAGTTGCTGTTGATCGACGATACGGCTGTCTTCCAAGGCAAAGGCGCGCTGCACTTCGTCCACCAGCGGCGCCACGTTTTCCGGCAACACCCGCAGGTTGAAACGCGCCGGCGTCAGTCTCGACCAGTGGGCCAGCAGGTGCCGGGCGTTGACCAGCACGTGGCCCTTGGGGTTGCCGTAATCGGCGTACACCCCCACCACGGTGGGCGACCACACACCGTGCGGCGTGGGAATACTGACCGTGTCACCCAGCCTCACGCCAAGCCGCCGCGCCAGTTGTTCGCTGAGCATCAGGGTCTCGCCTTGCTGCAACTGGTCCCACGGCGCGCTCGCCGCTTCCAGCAACGGCCAGTGCTGGCGATAGGTAGGGTCGTCGACCACGCCAAACAGATCCGCCGGCCAGCCCTGTAATTGCACCGCAACCTGCCAGGTAGGCAGCACGGTTTGCACCAGCGGTTGCTGCGCCAGCCAGGTGCTGAGTTGCTCGGCCTGGGCCGGGTTTTGCGGGTTGAGGTACAGCTCGGCGGTGAGGCGTTGCTCCAGCCAGTTATTGAAGGTGTGGCGAAAGCCCGAGGTCATGGAGCCCGCGCCGATATTCGCGGCCAGGGCCAACAGCAGCGCCATCAATGCCAGGCTCAAGGCCGGCAATTGTTGGCGGCAGTCAGCCAGAAACCACTGGCCGAGTACCGAACGGCTGCGCCCCAGCAGCGCCTCCAGCACGCCGTTGAGCAACACCGGCAAACCCAGGGCGGCGCCGAGCAGCAAGGCCGCCATCAACACAAAACCGGCAGCCAGGCTGTCGCCCAGCCATAACGCCAGCAGCGCGATCAGTAAGGCCGTCGCCGCCACCCAGCCCTGGCGGCGCAACCAGCGCCCATGGGCCTCGTGCCAGGCCTGGGCATTGGCCATCGCCAGCAATGGCAGGCGGGCCGCGCGCCATAGGCTGCTGGCGCCGGCAAGCAAGGCGCCGAGCAAGCTCAAGCCCACCCCTGCCACCCACCACCCTGGGCTCAAGCTCAATTGGCCCGGCACCTCGGCGCCATACAAGCCACGCAGGCTGGCAGCCACATCCGGCAGCAGCAGGCTGGCCAACAGGTAGCCGCTGGCGACGCCGAGCACGCCCCCCACTATCGACAAGGCACCCAGCTCCACCCCCAGGCCGAGGATCAACATCCGCGCACTCACGCCGCAGGCGCGCAATGTACGCAACAGCCCGCGTCGCTGCTCCAGGGCCAGGCCGATGGCCGCGTGCACAATAAACAGCCCCACCACAAAGGACAGGAAGCCCAGCGCATCAAGGTTCAGGTGAAAGCTTTCGGTGAGCCGCGACAGGTTGTTGTCTTCGCCCTGCTTGAGTTGCAGCTCGGCCGGCGGCGTGGGCTGGCTGGCGGCGTAAGCCTTGTCCACCAGCAAGCGCGACAGGCGCGCGGGCATGTCCAGCAATGGTTGGGCGAAGCCGATATCGGTCAACAGCATGCCGGGCGCCATGTCCGGCTGTACCTGCAACGGCGGCAAGGTGCGCCCGCTCGTCGTCAGCGGCTGCTCACCGGCGTGCAGCCCCAGCGCCTGCAAGGTCTGCGGAGCGATCCAGGTGCGCCCGGGCGGCTCGAAGAAGACGAGCATCTGTGCCTGGCTCAAGCGCTGCCCCGCCACCACGCCACTGCCGGGCAACGACAGCGGGTCGATGCCCATCAATTGCAGGCGCTGGTCTTCATGCCCCTTGAGCACCACCCGCCCCTGCACCACCGGCGACACCGGCCACCCGGCGCGGCGCAATTGGGCAAACAGCGCCTGGGGGAAACTGGCGCCGTCCGGCGCACTCAGGCTGGCCTGGGGTTCGCCGCCGATCAATTGGCTGGCCCTGGCGTAGCTGTCACGCGCCTGGCTGTTCAGGGCCTGTACGCCGGTCAGCAGGGCGGTCGCCAGCCATAGTCCGGTCAGCACGCTGAAAAACTGTACGGGATGGCGCCGCCAATGGCTGAGCAACGCGCGCAAGGTCCACTGGAATACCGCCATCAACCCGCATCCGGGGCTTGCACATGCCCGCGCTGCAACACCATCTGGCGATCAAGCCGTGCGGCAATCCGCGCGCTGTGGGTGACCATCAACAGGCTGGTGGGGGTGTCGCGCAACAGGTCCAGCAGCAATTGCAGCACGTCATCACTGGTGGCTTCATCCAGATTGCCGGTGGGCTCATCGGCCAGCAGCAGGCCCGGTCGCGACGCCAACGCCCGCCCCACCGCCACCCGTTGCTGCTGGCCACCTGACAGTTGTTCGGGATAGCGCTTGAGCAAGTCGCCAAGGCCCAGGCGCTCCACCAACTGCGCCTGCCACTGCGGATCGAAGCGTCCTGCCAGCCGCGCCTGGAAGGCCAGGTTGTCGTCCACGCGCAAACTGCCGATGAGGTTGAACTGCTGGAATACCAGACCGATTTCCGTGCGGCGCCAGTGGGCCAGTTGCGTTTCGCTCATTTGGTCGAGACGCTGCCGCCCCATGCGGATGCTGCCGCTGTCGACACGATCGAGACCGGCCACCAGGTGCAAAAGCGTACTCTTCCCGCTACCCGACTCGCCCATCAACGCCAGGCTGCTACACTCAGCCAGGTGCAGATCAACGCCGGCCAAGACGGTCAGCGGGCCCTGCGCAGTGACGTAGCTTTTATGGACACCTTGCACCTGCAACATGGGAATGCTCGCTCGCCAATGGACTGCAATCGAGGATAACGGCTGACCGCCCTCGCCACGCAAATTTTTCACATGCATTTCACCGGTTACCTACCGATCAGCGCATAAAGTGCCGACCAACTGCCAATAACGACCAACTTTTTAGTTGCCGGCACTGGCAACTTTTAACACACCGATTTTCAGCAAAAAGACAGCAACTGTATGACAGGCTCCTGCACCACTACGGGCGCACTCAGAGAGTTGCACCTGTTTGATAAAAAACGCTGCCTAACGTGTCGATGGTGAACAACGTGGTTAACCTGACCCTGACCAAATCGCGCTCATACCAAGCCCGGGCCAAACGCTTGAAGAAGCTCTGGCTGGGCATGGCAGTGGCTGCCTTCTTCGGGACCTTACTGGCCGGCTACCTGGCCTGGCCACTGTCCCCGCCGGACCTGGGCGTTGGTAATCGCCTGCTCACCTCAGGCTTGCTCGCTGGCTGGCGCGACGGCAATGTGGTTGTGCTTGTGCGCCATGAAGAGCGCTGCGACCGCTCGTCAAACCCCTGCTTCGGCCCCGCTGATGGCCTGACCATCCACGGCACCCAGCAGGCCAAGGAAATCGGCAAAGCCTTTAAAACCCTGGGTATGGAGAGCGCTGACATCCTCAGCAGCCCCACCACCCGCACCGCCCAGACCTCGCAGTTCATGTTCGGCAAGACCCTGCTCTCCCCAGGCCCGCTGGCGATCTGCGGCGACGCCATGGGCGAAGAAATCCTCAGCCACAAACAACCCGGGCGCAACCTGGTGCTGATCACCCACAGTGCCTGCATCAATGACTTCGAACAAGCACTCGGGTACCCCCATGCGGTGACCGCCGAGTACGGTAGCGCGCTGTTCGTGGAGGTGCTGGGCAACGGCCATTTCAAGACCCTGGGCATCATGAACAGCGAGGACTGGCCAGCGGCAATCAAGCAACTCTAGACAATTTTTTACATATACAAGGCGCAGGTGTTCAGCCAAACGACAGCCAACTTCTGGCATGTTTAGTCGCGCCTGTTAGTTAAGGACGTCATGACTATTTTCAGCGACTTAGTGAACATTGTGAGTCTTTGCACTACAACTTTCCTACATCCATTTCCCTCCCTTAGACGTCAAGGAGCGACGTTCGCATGACCCGAATAAAACCTCTGCCCTTACTGCTGCTGGCGATTGCCGCGTTTTATCTCCTGCCTCTTGGCCTGCACGGTTTATGGGTACCCGACGAAACCCGCTACGCCCAGATCAGCCAGGAAATGCTCACCAGCGGCAACTGGGTGGCCCCGCATTTCATGGGCCTGCGCTACTTTGAAAAACCCGCCGCCGGTTATTGGCTGATCGCGCTCGGCCAAGCGGTGTTTGGGCAGAACCTGTTCGGGGTGCGGATCGCTTCGGCGCTGACCAGCGGGTTGAGCGTGCTGCTGGCCTACCTGATCGCCCGCCGCCTGTGGAACGACCCACGCAAAAGCTTCGCCTGCGCCCTGCTCTACCTGAGCTTTGGCCTCGTAGCCGGGCAAGCCAGCTACTCCAACCTCGATCCGCAGTTCACGTTCTGGGTCAACCTCAGCCTGGTAGCGCTGTGGTTTGCCCTCGACAGCCGCACCGTGCGGGCCCGGCTGGGAGCCTGGGCGGTGCTGGGCGTGGCCTGTGCCATGGGCTTCATGACCAAGGGCTTCCTGGCGTGGCTGCTGCCGGTGCTGATTGCCGTGCCGTACATGCTCTGGCAGCGCCGCCTGGGTGAATTGCTGCGTTATGGCCCGCTGGCGATTGGCGTCGCGCTGCTGATCTGCCTGCCCTGGGTGTGGGCGATCCACGTGCAGGAACCGGACTACTGGCGCTTCTTCTTCTGGCATGAACACATCCGCCGCTTTGCCTCCGACAATGCCCAGCATGCGCGGCCGTGGTGGTTCTTCCTGCCGATCATGGTGGTGGCCTGCCTGCCGTGGTCGGCGCTGTTACCCAATACCCTGCTCAAGGCCTGGAAAGAAAAACGTCAACCGGCGATGGTCTTCCTCGCCCTGTGGATGCTGCTGCCGCTGGGCTTTTTCAGCCTGAGCAACGGCAAGTTGCCGACCTACATCATGCCGTGCCTGCTGCCGCTGGCCTTGTTGATGGGGCATGCCCTGATCGACCTGATTCAACAACGCAAAGCACGCGCCCTCAGCATCAACGGCATGCTCAACTTCGTGATCGGCATGGTCGCGATGGTGGCACTGATTTATCTGCAACTCACCAGGCCGCTGTACGGCAATAGCCACGCGGAGATGTTCAGCCTGTCGCTGACCTTTATCGTGCTGTTGGGCTGGATTCTCTCCAACCTGCTGCAAGCCGTGCGCCCGCTCACGCTATGGGCAATGCCGGCCCTGGGTATCGGCTTGCTGGTGGTACTGCTGCCAGTGGGCATGCCCGAGTTCGTGGCGGATAACGAAATGCCCGACCAGTTCGTGTTGGAACACCTGGACGACTTGCAGCAAACCCAGGCATTGCTGAGCAATGAACTGGAATCGGCCTCGGCCCTGGCCTGGCGCCTGAACCGCACACAGGTGACGCTCTATAACACCGAAGGCGAGTTGCGCTATGGCCTGCAATACCCCGACTCGGTGCACCGTAAGGTCGGGCTGGACGATGTCCAGGCCTGGCTGGCCGATGCCCGTAAACAGGGTTCGGTGGGGGTCCTGATGCGTGTCCGGAGCACCAGCGAACACATTGAAGAGGGGCAACTGCCGCCCGGTGGCAAACGCTATCGCAAGGGCGACCTGGTACTCACCCTCTATCCGCAATCCCCCTAGGAACCCACCATGACTTTCTGGAAAACCGAGCGCGGCGCCCTGTTGCTATTGCTGGGCGTGTCGGCCTTGCTCCTGCTGCTGGGCCTGGGCAGTCGCGATCTGTGGGGACCGGAAACCCGTTGGGCCAATATCGCATTGCAGATGCTGCAAAGCGGCGACTACTTCGACCCCTACCTCAAGGGAGCGCCGTACTACGACAAGCCCCTGCCCTCCTACTGGCTGATCACCGCGTTTGCCAACCTGATGGGTGGCCTGGGCCCGTGGTCGCTGCGCCTGTCCTCGGTGATCGCGGCATGGCTGAGCATCTGGCTGGTCTACCTGATCGGCGAGCGCCTGTTCCGCAAGGGCACCGGGCTGATTGCCGGCTGGATGCTCGCCACCACCTTCTACTTTCTGTTCTGGGCACGCGTGGCCACGGCGGATGTGCTCACCGTGTGTGGCGTACTGGCGGCAGTGTGGTGGTACTGGCGCGGGCCGGACGACACACGCCTGGGGCGCTACACGGTATTTTTCCTGTTGCTGGCGGCGACGTCGCTGTTCAAAGGCTTGATCGGTTTTGTACTGCCGGGCCTGGTACTGCTGCCGCACTTGCTCAGCGAACAGCGCTACAAACGCCACCTCAACCTGCGCCTGGTGCTGGCGCTGCTGATCGCTGCGGCGTTCTACGCCATCCCGTTCGTGCTGTCCCACCTCTACGGTGCGCCGACTTACGGTGAAAGCGGCCTGGCGTTGGTGTTCCGCGAAAACGTGGTGCGCTTCTTCGACCCGTTCGACCATATGGGGCCGATCTACACCTACCTGATCTACCTGCCCGCCTACACCCTGCCTTGGGCCCCATGCTGGCTGCTCGGCCTGTGGCTGGCCGTGCGGCACTGGCGCCAGACTCCCCCCAATGTGCGCTGGCTGGTCTGGGGCCTGGGCCTGTTGTTTGTGTTCTTCACCGCCAGCGGTAGCCGACGCAGCTACTACGTGTTGCCCCTGGTGCCCTTCGCGCAGTTACTGGCGGCCTGGTGGGTGAGTGAGCGGCTGGCGAAAAAACCGGCGAGCTGGCCGCGTTGGCAGAAAGGGTTTGCCGCTGCGGCCCTGTTGATGCTGCTGGTATTGGGCGTGGCGTATCCCTGGACCAATGGCAACGGCGGCGTGACCCGTTTCGTCAAGGACGTTCAGGCCCAGGCCATCAAGAGCGCCCCCTGGAACCAATGGCAAATGGTACTGGTGGAGGTCGACAACAAACTGCCGATGTACCTGCAAAACCACGGCAAACCGTTCTACTACGTCGCCGAGACCCAGGACTTCCCGCGCCAGGGCACCAGCGCCGAGTTCATGGCCTGGCTGGAAAAAACCAGCGGCCAGGGCTTCGACGCGCAGCATACGATCATCATCGCGCAGTTCTCCAAGGAAGATCCCACACCGCTGGCCTACCTGGGCGCGGATCACCAGGTGATCACCACCCAGCCGGACAATGGCGAGCGGTTGTTTCACACGCGTTCGGGTGGCAGCGTAGCGTTTATCCCACAGGGGAAGTAACCGAGCCTGGTGCGCGCCTGCCTTTAACCCTTTGGCAGGCTCGCGGCATGAATAAACGCCTCATCCAGGCTTGCAGCGTCATAGGCGTTCATGAAGCCCTCAGCATCAGTGAAGCGGTTGAAACGCCGCTGACTCAGCATGTAGAAGTCATCGCAGTGGGCAACGATCTCATCGACGTTATGCGATGAAACCACAATCGCGACACCTTCCGCGGCAGCCCCTTCCAGGCATTTCCAGATGTGATAACGAAACTCAGGATCCACACCTGCCGTGGGCTCATCCAGTATCACCAGATCAGCGTTAACGGAGAGCAGGGACAAGGTAAAAAACCATCGCTTTTCTCCGTAACTGCAAAGAGACGATTTCTTTTCCCATATTTCACAATAGCGTTCAGCTATCCCCGGGCTCCATTTTTCAATTTTTTCCAGCGCGTGCTTTTGTGTGACCTGTGTGTCAGAACAAAAAAGCATCATCATTTTAAAAACATCAAACATTCGCAGCACCGGCGGCGTCGTAATGATTTGTGATAGATAAAGCAACTTCGAGAACGAATTGGATATCTCACCGGAATTGGCTTTTTTCAGACAACACACCGCGTCAAAAAAAGTCGTTTTTCCAGAACCATTAGGTCCCAACAAGCCTGAAATTGAACCGGGATCGACCGTCAACGAGGCGTTTTCAAGCACCACATGACGTGCATATCTGATACCCAGTGTTTTTACGATAAGCCGTCTCATCAATAGCGACTCCACACTGGGTTAATAAGTAAAAAACGGATCAACATCAAAAACGAAATAACAAAAAGGCAAACAACCACCCTAACGAGGAATGCGCATTCAGCGACCCCCAGTGACATTATCTGGTTTGCCCACCACATCGGATTAAAATAGCGGATCACTTCAAACACGCGATGAGAGGCGTTCGCGCTGACAACTCCCAGCACCAGCATCAGGAATGAAAATATAGAAAAAACCGTATTTGTATTTTGAAACCCCATTGGAATCAACGTCAGCAGAAGCGAAGGTACGGAAAACAAGAGAAAGCAGATGTAAAACCGCCCAAGCACAACAAAAAACTCTGTAACGTCCATTACGCCAAAATAGTTTCTCGTGAACACATAAAAAGCAGAACAATAGATAACCGACATTACAGAATAGGCAAAAAACTGCCCCAAAAGAAAGATTATTTTTGTGCGCCGCGTATAGACGAAGGATCGTAGAAACCCACTCTCCCTTCTCCCCACTATATAAAATGCCAAGCCAAACAGGGCAACACTCGACGATACGAACGCATAAAACCACGAGGTATTATCCAGATAACGCTGAGACAGCGTACCCTCCCCCACCCTGGCATAGGCGATCAAATAGAACGTAACCGCTGGGGATATAACGATCCAAAATAAAGCCACGGGCTCTTTTAACTGTTCCTTAATAAATAGACCCGCCAAAAGGAATGGCTTAAGCAAGGGGTAATATCTCATCACTCACCTCATGGAAACGGCACCATTTTTTCCAAGCGAGACTGCAGTATCGCGCCCGCAAACTCCTTGGAGTATTTATTGGAAAAATTTATATTCTTCGAATTATTCATATGAAGGAAAAGATCGGGCGAAACATACTTACTGAAAACACAACCAACACCATTAACCATAGAATGTCTTGCATAAAAATAACCTAAAATACCCTGATCATTTAAAACGGACAAAAAGCCGGACAACGTAAAACCTGCTCGTGAGGCATCTCTCTTTTCCTCAGCAACAACCTGTACATCAGTGATATCCCGATACGTCTCATACACATTGCAACTCAGAAAATATCGCAGATAATAATCCTCAACCTTCTCTTCATCAGAACCGATAGCCTTAAACAAATCCATAAATCGATAAGTTTGCCATAGTTCAAGTATTGATTTTTCCAGTGCATCGCCAGCCATCGCTGCATAGGACATCCCTGCGCAATAGTTCACATGATGCCCCCCCCTTGTTTCGGCCATAGACAACCAATATACAAACACCCGGAAACCGAATGTCAGAAATATCAAAAATCGAGAGTTCTCCAGCAGAGATGAGAGCGTTGTATAAATGCCTGATTTTTTTTGCGACAATAGTTCGAACGCTCGACCTGGGGGCACTATGGAGTGACATTTTTTTGTCAACCAAAACTTGACAAGGAATTGCCGTTCAAGGTACTCCTTTACCGCACCTAGAAATGCAAAGTTTGGACACCAATGAAAACTACATCCACAGGTATCCCTTAGAGGATAAATGAAGTTATCATCCTCGAGTCTATGTGAAGAAAGAGAAATACAAATAGTAGGAATGAAGCATGTAGAAAAATCTAGAGCTCTCACCACCTTACTCAAAGTAAATTTATGATTTTCAACCTCTCGAATAGATACGCTTTTAGACGCTGTCTGGATAAAAGCACCGACAAAGCTATCAACTTCCGCATCCCTCAACGACTCATTGAGAAACCCCTGCTTACTCGAAAGAATCTCTCTGTAAAAATGACGACGTTCAAAATACTCACCTAACGCCGTTTTGATTGAGTTCGAACCTTCTCCCACGCCTGACCCATTGACCGACAGGGCGTCGGACACCTCTACAGAATTTGGTAACGCTAGCAATCCTGCGGGCTGAAACAGCAATGATCCAGGCAGATCTGGCTTCTGCATAGAATTAATAACTTTCATGCTGCACACCTATAAAGTGAACACACATAGGAAAGAACAAGGCGGGATTTAAACCCAAAATCTTACAAAGCATAGAGTCCGTATACGCCGACCAAAGTCGGCATGCCAACCCCATAGATTTAGCTTGGAGTTCCACCAACATGTAGATCGAACCAATTTCCATGAGCGCCATTCGGTAGCCACGATACCGATACTTGAACACGCTCTTCGGCATATAGACAACATAAATCAGTGCCAAGCTGGGACTACCAATATCATTGGGGGGAGCTAGTATGGCGGCTTTGAGTTCTTCAAGATCGGTCTCAACCTGCATCACTTCAAACTTTCTAGACTTTGGGAGTAGATGCAAAATCTTTCCCGCACCTGGCCAAGTACTAGGCTCCTCAGAAAGCGAACAAAGGAAAACTTCGGCGGGGTAAAGTGCCCCACCACTTGGATAGCCTCTCTTGTAAGTATGCGCATTCATTGACAGCAACGGACTAATTAATTTTTCGACCTCTGCAAACTCTAACGCCCCCGATACAAATCGATCACAAGATTCATTTCGACGTAGCAACCCTTCTCTATTTTCAGCGGAGAATTTTAATTCAACTGTCAAATCCATATCAGGATAGAGAACCAGTTCATTCCCTGTTAATTGTGCAAGGCATCTCTCATCTAAAAAATGCAAACTGGTATGTTCTTGAAATGCTTTATGAATCGTAAAATTTCCCTTACTATGAAATTCGAGCACTTCATCATAGACTGACATTTCTATAAACCTGAGATAATAATCATGCGGAACATTTTTCATACTGCCGCCCCAAGCAATCACACATATACCAATGCGAGTTCGACTCCTCGAAAATCCTCCCATCGCTTAACTGGAGATATGTTACATATAAAATATCATCCTGATATTTACGCGCCACACCAATCTCAGTGAAAAACTTAACCTTCCTAATTATAGCGCCGATTACAATCATTTCTTGATAAAGACTTAGCGCCTTGAAAGGGATACTTACATGTTTATCCTTACAAAATGCCAGAACGCTCGCCCAATTACTCTTAGAATGCTTAACAGACTGATCATTGGCCAGTCTGTCAACGGTGCAAAAATGGCAAGGATTTCCTATTTCTGCGATATAAGGCTGCCCTATACAAAAAAAACCGCCCATCGGCCAACAAACGCTAATAGCACTTTGCGGTGAAGCTTTCGCCAGCTCAAAATGCAGCTTCTTAATAGAATTATAGTCATAAAATTGACACACCAACACCACAAAGCATCGCCCCCCCCTAATGGATTCAACTACGTCACCTGAAAACTCTTTAAACTCTAAAATCCCAGACAACTCCTGCCTGAAAATCTTTTCAAAGTACCTCCTCTTCCTCAGAGAATGCACGATTACCGTCTTTTCGAAATATATTTCCTCAACCGATCTAAATGGAATAATCCCCTTCAAAAACTCAAATGCACTGTCAGCCTCCAAACCATTTTCAGATAGCACCTCGTCAACTTCATCCTTCGTCATCCAACTCGACAACTTAAGCTGCCGAAGTGCTTTCAGCAGTGGCTGCGAATGTACCTTTGAGACGCCCATGTCAGATATGACTAAGCTTTCCGTTTCGAAATTCAAGATTTCATAGTTAGGTATACTTATATTCATCGCGCAATCCCCTATAGAGGTTTTCTAGCATCCGCTGGAAAACCTCGTTAAGTGGGTAACTGTTAGATTTACTCATTCGCAGGTGGTTGCTCGACTATTGAATTGTGGCACCCCCCACTGCCGCCGTTACATCCCCCCCCACCACCACATCCTCCACTTCCACCACACCCGCCTTGGCTTCCTGATGCGCCAGCGTTACCTACATACGGATTGAACCCATACTCATTATCGAAACTAAAAAACATCATTCCAAACTCTTCATCTTTCATCTCAACTCTCCTGATATCACACAAACATTATTTTCAATCACTTATTAACAAGTGACGATAGCAATCTAGACCCAGCTTAAAAAAAGCGCAACTTTCCCAAGTTCGCCTTGTAGGAAAAGGAACCACATATCTTAGGAATTTTCTTTCACGATAATCAGAACGCCAACAAGCACGCACGAAATAAAGATGTGCTACCCATACTAGATATAAATATTTAACCCCCATAAAATTAATAACTTACCAAATCTCAATCGACACCTATAAATCTTTTAAAGCCAAGAAAATTTGTAGAACACAGAACAAATCAAACGAACCTCACAAGAAAATCCGACATACGGTCTTACTTCAAGTATCCGGCAAGAAATAGGTCGACCGCCCTTTGCCGCTGCACACAGGACTCACCCGCATTGGTCTACAACCTCACCAACTCCTGCATTTTTCGCTTTTCCGCACGGAAGAAACGCTCAAGAAAGTGTACAAGCTGGGGCTTGTCGGCGGTCAGTTGGGGGGGCTGGCTGGGCTGCCGAATTTTTCCCGGACTTGCTATTCGGCGGCAGGACACATACCGGCGTCGGCCCCCGTTACTGCTAGTCCGCCTGGTATTTGCGCTTCACCGGTTGCTTCAACGGCAGGTCCAAGCAGGTCTGGCAATAGCCACTTCGCCGCGTTGCGAAAGGTTTGAGCTATAGACGTTTTACCAGCAACCGATTAAACGCCCTCAGCCCCCCAACCTGCTTCTCCGGCATCAACTGAGTACGTGGAGTTCAAGCTCGGCCTGCCCGCCTTCGCCTAAGAACAATGCCTCCTGCTCGACGAGGCAAAAGCCAGCGCCCGCGAAGCCCCGCGTCCCACTGTTGAAACGATGAAATCGATGTAGGACATCAGCTATATCTGTCCGCTGCCGAGTGACAAACACTCCATCAATAAACAATAATTATGTTTAATATCAAATAGTTACGAATCGTATTGAGCACTGCGGTTTCTTCTACAGCGCAAATGGCCGTGAGGAGCGTCGAATTAATGGCGTTATTTATATGGCAGATTGTGTCCCTTGTTTCCGCCGCACACCTGGGCCCCGGCGCCCACGCCAGGGCGCCCGTTGAGGTTTTCGACATCAAGGATGAAAGATGGCTATGAGTCTGCCGCGCCGTATCAACACCATGGAGAACCCGGTTTTTTACGCCGAATTGGGCGAGTTGATCGCAACCAGCGGCCACGCCGCATTCGCCGCCCATCTGTGGCAGCTGGTGGACCAGTGGGTACCGATCCACGGTGCCGAGCTCAATGAATGGACCCTCGACGAACAGCACGGCCGCGTGCTCAACATCCAGCGATTGGGCCGCGCCGGGCAGAGAAATGAGCTTTCGCCCGCCCACACCCTGCCCCCACTGAACGAGCATCCGCTGCTGCGGGACATGCTCGACATGCAGGACCCATTGCTGATCCAGATAAGGGCCCGCGCCGACCGCTCGCACCAGTGCAGCCTGGTGTCACGCCAGGGTGATCGACGCTATGTGATTTCGTTGTACCGTCCACCGGCCCAGCGCGGTTTTTCCCTGGCCGAGCTGTCGTTTCTCAAGTGCCTGTCAGACACCCTGTTACCGCTGATGGAGCGGCACGCACAATTGCTGCGCCAGGCTGCGCCCCCCGAGCGCGAACCGGCGCACACCCTGCTGGAACACTCGCAGTTGCAGCGCGAGTTCGACAAGCGCCTTTCCCTCAGCGATATCACCCTATCGGCCCGTGAGCAGCAGGTGTGTCTCGGCCTGTTGACCGGCGGCACCGTGCCGCAAATGGCAGAACAGCTCAGCGTGAAAAACAGCTCGGTCGAAACCTACCTCAAGCGCGCCGCCGCCAAGCTGGGCGTCAGTGGCCGGCACGGGTTGGCGAAATGGATGATCGGCGCCTGATGCGCAGGCCGATGCTTACCACAAGCGGCATGGCCTGAAGCATTGCGCGCTGGCCTCGGGTGGCGGTCGCAGCCGCCCCCGCCCCCTCTCCCCCATCTACCGACGGCCCATCGCCAGGCTGAACGGTGAAAACTCCGCAAACCGCCACCTCAATGCCAACGCCGCCGGGCGGCGAATGACATGCTCCACGGTCACCGTCCACAACCGCTGTGCACCGTCGAACTCGTCGACTTCCGGGCCGCCGAGTATCAGCGAAGTGCGACCGGCCAGTTGCATCACATCACCTGATGCAAAATCGATGAACAACAGGCCCGCCACGGGGTTGGCCGCAAGGTTGCCCAAGGTATTGAAGAACAGATTGCCGGCAAAGTCGGGGATGGTCAGCACATTGCCTTCGACCCGCACGAACCCGGTGTTGCCGCCACGATGGGAAACGTCCACCGAGCGTTCGCCGTCCGCATCCACGTAGCTGGCAACGAAGAAGGTGTCGGCGTTGCGGATCATCATGCGGGCGGCATCATCCAGGTGGTTGGCGTGCTCGGCCATGCAACCGGGCTTACGCGCGATTGAATCGACGGGCCGCAGCTGGATGTACTTGGGGCAGTTGCCGAAGGTGTGCACCACGTTGACGGAGAAACCGTCGTGATCCAGAGCACCGATTCGCCCGTTCATGCGATTGCGTCGACGGGTATTGAGGTCGATGCCCAGCAAGCCCACAGCAGCATCGCTGTGCAAAGCGGCCCTGGCGGGGTCACTTGCACTGGGCAGGCTATCGATCTGCAAGGTGTGGGGGTCGGGTGAATGGGCAAACCCCGGAGCGCCTTCGAGCATCGTCGCCCAGGGAATGCCGTGCTCATCCACCACACCGAGTATCAGGTACGGCAGCAAGGGATAGAAATCCCGATGCTGCTCCGGCAAATGATCGCGAATCACCTTCGGCCCGATCACGGCCATGCGTTCGGCGGCGCCGGCACTTGCCTGTATCTGCCGTTCACCGGCATGCCAGGGGGACTGTTCGTTCGGGTTCATGGCAATCACCTCAAGTTTGGACAGCCCCATGCTGCACCCCGGCGAGCACCGAGAGAATGCCCACCGCCGGCAATCCACTGTTACGCCAACTGAAATGCCGGGTGTTCGCGCAGGGCTGCCACGCAGTGGTCGACAAAGCTGCGCACGCGCATCGGCGCATTGCGGCCTTCGCGATACACCACGTGCACGGGCATGGCTGGCGGCTCATAGCCTGGCAAGACGCGAAGCAACTGCCCACTGAGCAGATGCTCATGCACGGGATAGCTCAAGCAACGCACCAGGCCCGCGCCCTGCACCGCGGCACTGATCGCCCCTTGTACCGTGGCACACCCCAGGCGCGCACGGGCCTTGAGCTGATAGCCCCGAAACGCCCAGGACACTTGATCGACGCTGGCGATCAGATGATGGCGCTTGAGGTCGGCGGGATGCGCTGGCGCACCGTGGGCTTGGAGGTAAGCGGGGCTGGCGCAGAGGATATGCCGCACGTGCCCGACTGGCCGTGCGATCAGCGCCGAACTGGGCAGTTCACCCACCAGGATCGCCACATCCAGCCCCTCTTCATGCAGGTTCGGGTAGTAGTCGTGGTAATGCGCCGACAGGTGTACATCGGGATAGCGGTCCATGTAGCTGGCCAACACCGGCGCCATCACGTGGCAACTGAACAGGAACGGCAAGAACACCCGCAAATTGCCCTGGGCCTGCACATGCAAGCCTTTGGCCGAGGCTTGCGCGGCCTCCACGGCAGCCAGCAGGCGCACACAGTCGGCCATGTAGGCGCTGCCCACGTCGGTGAGGCTGGCACCCTGCGTACTGCGTTGCAGCAACGGCACGCGCAGGCGCGCCTCCAAACGGGCAATCGCACGCATCAGCGTCGGCCCGGACACCTGGGCGCTGCGTGCAGCCGCGGCCAGGCTCGGCTGCCCGGCCAACGCCACGAACAGCTGCATGTCGTGATAGCGCTCCATCAGCCGCGCCGCATCGGCGGGTTCAGGGCTGCATCCTGGCCGAGGCGATGGGCGAGGAAGTCCACGAAAGTCTGCACCTTGGCCGGCACCCGGTTGCTCTGCTGGAACACCACCTGGATCGGCAGTGGTGCCGGCTCGAACGCTTCCAGCACAATCTCCAATTCACCCGCCGCCACCGCCGCCGCGACCTGGTAAGACAGCACCCGGGTCAAGCCCCAGCCCAGCCGCGCCAGGTTGATCGCCGCGTTATTCGCCGTGACCACCAGGCGCGGCTCAATAGGCACCGTCAACGGCTGGCCAGCGTCGACAAACTGCCATTCACCCACCCGCTGGCTGGCGGACGAGGTCACCACCTTGGCCTCACGCAAATGTTCGGGGCGTTGCGGCCGCCCCCACTGATCCAGATAACCAGGCGCGGCGCACACCACGCGGCGCACTTCACCGACCTGGATCGCCTGTTGGCCAGGCTCGTGCAGATGGCCGATCCGCACGGCCACGTCGACGCCTTCGTCGGTCATGTTCACCACGCGGTCGACCAGCAAGGCATTGATGTTCACCAGGGGGAAGCGATCCAGGTAATCCCCCAGCACCGGCGCCACATACAGCTCGCCAAACAGCACCGGCGCGGTCACCGCCAGATGGCCGCAGGGGACGGAATAACTGCCCGCCGCCGCCTCCTCGGCCTCATTGAGTTCGGCGAGAATGCGCCGGCAATCTTCCAGGTAACGCTGGCCGGCTTCGGTCAAGTGCAGGCTGCGGGTGGTGCGCGCCAGCAGTTGCGTGCCGATGCGCTGTTCCATGGCGGCGATGGCCCGCGTCACGCTGGGCGGCGAGGTCTTAAGGCGGCGCGCGGCGGCGGCAAAGCCCGCCTCCTCGGCCACCGCGAGGAACACCTGCATTTCATGAAATCGATCCATCCGCGCGCCTCGTGAGGGTTACTGTGATTGCAAACCCACCGCCGTACGCGGCATGCCCACAAAGCCTGGCAAAGCCTCGATGCTGGCGAGCCAGGCGCGTACCTGAGGGTAGTCGGCCAACGATACATTGCCTTCCGGTGCATGAGCCACATAGGTGTAGAAAGCGATATCCGCGATGCTCGGCTGCTCGCCAGCCAGGAAGCGGCTTTGGCTCAGTTGCTGCTCCACCAACGCCAGCAAGGCATGGGAGCGGCTGATGGCGGTGACGGTATCGACATCGGCGCCAAACACCACCGCCAACCGCGCGCTCGCAGGCCCTGCATGCAATTGACCGGCAGCGGCCGAAAGCCAGCGCTGTACACGCGCCTGGCCGACTGGGTCGCTGGGCAGCCATTGACCGTCGCCATATTGGTTGGCCAGGTAGACCAGGATGGCGTTGGAATCGGCCAGTATCGTGCCGTTATCGTTAATCGCCGGTACCTGGCCGAAGCTGTTGAGGGTGGCCAGGAATTCGGGGGTTTTATGCGCGCCTTGCTTGAGGTCGACCAGGATGAATTCACTGGGCAGCCCCAACAGGGACAGCATCAACTCGACCCGATGGGAGTGGCCGGACAATGGGAAACCATAAAGTTTGATCGCAGGCTGGGACATGAAAGGCTCCAAAGGTAGGGGTTCGACGCCTCGCAGGGTCCTCCGCGGCCTCGATCAATGGAATGACCAGGATTGACAATCCAGCATTTCATCCAGTGAAACAATCACCCGCCGAAGTTTTTTCCCGTCGCTGCAACGTACGCCAACTCGGCGCGGGAGAGTCCTTCAGCGCTCTTCCAAGCGATCGCGCAAGAATCGATGGCTCTTGGAAAACAACCGCCGGTAGGTCAACAGCACCGCGCCGACCGTGCCCAACGCCGACGACGCCGCGATCAAGAACATAATCACGATCTGGTAGCGCACCGCATCCACCGGGCTCTCCCCCGCCAGCACCTGGCCGGTCATCATGCCGGGCAGGCTGACGATACCGACCACGGTCATCTGGTTCAGCGTCGGGATCATCCCGGCGCGCACTGCCTGGCGAATCGCTTCCTGCGCCGCTTCCCAGCGCGAACCGCCGAGGGCCAGGATCATCTCGATGGTGTTGCGGCCCGATGTGAGTTCCTGGGTCATGCGCTCGATGCCCAGGGACACACCCGTCAGGGTATTGCCGAGGATCATGCCGAGGATCGGGATCGCGTACTGCGGCTCGTACCAGGGGTGGATGCGAATCACCGCAAACAAACCCACCGCCGTCACCAGCCACGAACTGCCCCATACCGACACGATGCTGTCGACCAGTTGCCCACGGTAAGTGCGCCGCCCGCGCCCGGCAGCCGACAGCCCGGCGATCAGCGTCATCGCGCACATCAGTGGCAGCACCACGTACCAGTAGGCGAATTCGAACACCCAGCCCAGCAGGTAACCGATCGCCAGCAGTTGCACCACGGTGCGCACGGCGGCCCACAGCAACTGGCGCTCCAGGCCCAGGCGCAACGCCAGCGACAACGCGCCGTTGATCAGGATCAGCGAAGCGGCAATGGCCATGTCCAGTGCCGTGAGATTTTGATAATTCATGGCTGGGCGGCTCCACTCAATACCCCGGCACTCATGTGCAGGTGGATATCGCTCATGCGCCGGGCCTGGTCGAGGTCATGGGACACCCAGATATAGGCACGCGCGTTGTCAGCGGCGAACCAGGCATCGATCAACGCTTCCACCTCACGGGATGACGCGGGGTCGAGGGCAGCGGTGGGTTCGTCCAGCAACAGCACCTCGGGGTTGAGCTGCAACGTGCGGATCAACGACATCACCTGGGCCTCCCCGCCCGATAGGTCACCGGCATTCTTCGCCAGGAAGTCGGGCGACTTGCCGGCGTGGCCCAGCAGCGCGATGACAGCCGCCGGCTCGAAATGGCGTTGACGCAGGGTCTTGAGGCTGAAGGGAAACCGCAGGTTGTCTTCCACCGTACCGTCGATCAGCGCCGGGCGTTGGGACAGGTAGCTGATATGGCTGCGGTAGTGGGGAATCTGGGCGTTGCTGATCGGCTGGCCGTTCCACAGGACCTGCCCCGAAGAGGGGGCATCGAGCAACGCCAAGGCCCGCAGGAACACGCTTTTACCGGAACCGGACGTGCCGGTGATCGACACGCGGTCGGCGCGTTTCAAGGAGAAATCCGTCGGTTGGAGCAAGGGCACCTGGCGGCGCTCGTCCATGCGCGTCAGGGCGCGGGTTTCGATCAGTGCGCTCATGAACGCGGTGTTCCTCGGCTGTCGGTCGGACGCAATGGTGAAGCAGACGAGCAGGCTTTTCATAGCAAAAAATCAAACGATGGCGCCCCGTCCCATAGCGGTGCCTTGCAATCGACACCTGCCCTGCCTATATTTGCCGCCTGGCGCTCTCTACGCCACCTTCCGCGGAAAGGGCTGCGCCCAAGACAGTGAAGCACCCCCTCATTTCTACGACTCCCAACCTTAAAGCGGAAAAGGTTTGTGCAAGGAGCTCGTATGTCACAACGCCCCCTGACCTCCACCACCGATGGCCGTATCAACCTTGAGCAACAGCGCAAGCGCGCCAAGGAACTGCTACCGCGCCTGAAAGCCGAAAACCCCGGCGCCACGTTGTCCCAGGCCCAATGGCAGGTCGCCAGACAACTGGGTTTCAGCAGTTGGCCCAAGCTCAAGGCCCACGTCGACGCCCTCGATTTCGCCGCCCGCCATCCCGATTTCGACGCCAGCGATGAAGCCCGCACCACCCATTGGCGCTGCGGTAGTGACATTGCCCACAGCCTGCAGCTGGCCGGGTTCAAGGGCCAGTTCCAGATGCTCACCGACCCGTTGTGCATGGGCCCGGTTCGCGACCTGCCCCGCGACGCATTCCGCGCGATGCGCAGTGCGTTCATCAGCCAGGCATTCACCTTGGACCTGGCCGATGTCACGCGTCGCGTCAATGATGAGTACAACCAGCTTGAAACCCTGGCCAACGCCGAGCACAGCGTGCTCTGGTGCGAGGCGGATGCCTATGACCAGTTGTTCCTGATCCGCGCCTTGGCCAGCCTTGAACGTGTACCCCGTAAGCTGGAGCTGATCGAGGTCGACCGCATCCCCGGCGTCGAACGCTTTATCGGCATAGGCCAACTGGCCCCCGATGTCCTCGCCTGGCTCTGGCCGCAACGGCGGTTGATCGATGAGGCTGCGCTGCAACTGGCCCGTGAGGCTTGGGCAGCCTACTGCGACAGCGCCCCACTCAAGTTGGCCGCCCTGGCCCAGCGCCCGCATCCCGCCCTGCCCTTGCTGGCACCCGCCTTGCGGCGACAACTGCAGGAATTGCCAGGCGCGCGGGATGGGCTGTCGCTGACCGAACGCCTGTCCCTGGCGTACCTCGCCGAAGCCGGCCCGGTGACGTTCGGGCGCGTGTTTGCCGAATTGATGGCCAAGCGCGAACCGCTGCCGTTCCTGGGAGACATGATGTTTCACGCGCTGTTGCGGCCGTTGATCGATGGTGAGCAGCCGTTGCTGACAGAAACCGAGCCCCACCTCGAATGGCCTCGGCGGGTGCTGGCGCTGACGACACTGGGGCATCAAGTACTGAACGGCGACGCTTACTGGCTGGACCACGCCAGCCATGAACGGTGGGTCGGCGGTGTGAGCCTGAAGCCCGGCCAATGCCATTGGACCCTTGATAAACATCTGTCGCCCGTATGGCGGCCTTGACTCACCTGAGAGTGACCTGATTGTCACCTGCCTGCTGCCGACCGCCTTGATGGGATACCAGTAGCCCCCAGCGCCGGCGCCTGCAACCGGTACAGCGCGCCGTATGGGGATGATGGGGAGTTGCCGTTTGAACAAAAGCGGCAAGTCAAGCAACGAGCCTTGTTGTTGCGGTAATAGTGATTGATTGGCCGTGGCTCAGGCTTTCACGTTCTGCCGGATATTCCAGCCAAACTTCACCGCCCCACCGTCCTTGGTACCGTCGGCTTTCTGCGGCTGGTAACTGACCTCGACGGTGGCGAAGTTCAAGGCGATGTTGTCGTAGAGCACATCATCCTGACTTTGCGCACCGGTGCCGTAGGACACCACCATCACTTCCTTCAAGGTGATCACCAGGTACTCCACCGGGCTGGCTCCGCCCGCCTTGCGCACCACCAATTTGGCTTCGGGGTAATGCTTGCCACTGGCGCAGGCCATCATCAGGTTGGGGCTGGATTTATCCAGCGGTTTTTTCAGGTTCAGGTTGGCGATATTGACCTTGCCCGCACCACCTCCAGTGCCCGAGTGCATCGACCCTGTCTGCGACAACCCCCAGGCCCATTACCTCCTATTTACCCTTGCCTTACTAAGCCTGCTGATCGGGCTTCTATGCCTGAACAGCAAACGCCAACGACAAATGCGCCGAGAGATGTTGGAAATCAGGCATAAACGCAACGGCGTTATCGCGCCCCTGAAACAACAGGGCGGCTGGAAGTGGTGATGACCCTCAGGCCGCCTAGCTCCTTGCCGCCGTATGCCGATTCACCGGCACCGGCAACCCCAGGTGCCCACGCAGCGTGCTGTGGCTGTACTCACGACGAAACAACCCACGCTCACGCAGCAGCGGCAGCACCTGGTCGGTAAACCGCGCAAAGTCATCCGGCGCCCCTACATGGATGTTGAAGCCATCCACCGCCCCGTCCACAAACCAACGCTCGATCTCATCTGCCACGGTCTTGGGCGAGCCGACGAAGCTGGAGAACGGCTTGGCAAAGCGCAACGCCGCCTCACGCAGAGTCAGGCCCTGTTCGCGGGCGACTTGCTTGATGTTTTCGGCATGCCCGCGATAGCCATTGCTGCCCAGGTCGCCCAGGTCGGGGAAGGGTTCGTCCAACGGGTACTGGCTGAAGTCGTGGTAGTTGAACGGCCGCCCCAACTGCACCAGTGCCTTGTTCAAATCCAGCTCGCCATTGCGTTCGCGGTCGATGGCCTGGGCCTGCTCATCGGTGTCGGCAATGATCGGCGAAATACCCGGCAGGATGGTCACGTGATCGGGGTTGCGCCCGGCAGCGGCGGTACGTTGTTTGATATCGCTGTAATAGGCCTGGGCGTCCTCGAAATTACCCACCCCAGCAAAAATGCCCTCGGCATAGTTGGCCGCCAAGCTGCGTCCGGATTCGGAAATGCCCGCCTGGAAAATCACCGGTTGGCCTTGGACTGAGCGCGCGATATTCAGCGGCCCGGTCACCGAGAAGAACTCGCCGTGATGGTCGAGGCGGTGCTGGCGCTGCGGGTCGAGGAACACCTTGCTCGCCTTGTCGCGCACAAAGGCGTCGTCCTCGTAGGAATCCCAAAGGCCTTGCACTACCTCCAGGTGCTCGGCTGCCCGACGATAGCGCTCGGTATGGTCGATATGCTGCTCACGGCCGAAGTTACCGGCCGCGCCTTCCAGGCCGGTGGTGACCACATTCCAGCCGGCGCGGCCGCCACTGATCAGGTCCAGGGAGGCGAACTGGCGGGCGACGTTGAAAGGTTCGGTATAGGACGTGGTCAAGGTGGCGACCAGGCCGATCTTCGACGTCGCGCCGGCAATGGCCGAGAGCAGGGTCAGCGGCTCCAGGCGGTTGAGGAAGTGCGGTGCCGAATCGGGGGTGATGTAGGGGCTGTCGACGATGAACACCAGGTCGAACTTGGCCGCTTCCGCCTGCTGTGCCTGGGCACGGTACCAGTCGATATCGACACTGGCATTGCCAGGGATTTGCGGGTGCAGCCATTCGTTTTGCGCGGTGCCGACGCCGGTGAGGATGGCGCCGAATTTGAGTTGCCGGGGTGCTGTAGACATCGGGATTCTCCAAGGTGGACATGAGGATCATCTGGCTGAACCGGATAAACGGTGGGAGGGGGCTTGCTCCCAGCGTTTTTCCCGCGTGAATCAGGCTGTTCTGGCAGCGATGGCTTCGACTTCGACCAGCGCTCCGGGCAAGGGCAGCGCGACGACTTGCAGCGCGGTGCGCGCAGGTTTATTCGGCTGTTCAGGGGTACCGAAGAACTGCGTATAACCGCGCTGCAATCCGGCAAAATCCAGCTTGCCGCCGGTTTCTTCGGCGCCCACCAGGAACACGCGCAGCTGCACGATATCGCCCAGGTCCAGGTCTTGCTGGCGCAGGATCTTGCGTAGTTTGTCGAACACCGACACGGTCTGTACTTCGGTACTGCCATAGGCCGCCGGCGTGCCGGCCGGGGCGTTCGGATCAGCCAGGTCCGGCAAGGTTCCGCTGACGAAAACCAGGCTGGCGGACGCGGGTACGGTGACGGTCTGCGAGATCGGGAAATCGCCGACGCTGGTGCGTTGAATGCTGTCGCTCATGGTGGGGTTCCTCAGGAGGCGGCCACTGCCGCAAGGTGGGTTTGTCGGGTAACGCGCTCAGCCAGTTGCGCCACCACATGCCGCGCCGAGTTGGCCGCCGATTCCTGCCAGATGCCCACGCCGCTTTGCACCAGGCCGTCGCCAGCGAAGTACGCGCGGCCGTGGCCTGCTTCGAGCAAGGCGCTGGCAGCGGCCGGGAAGTGCTCACGCTGCAGCCACGGGCCTTCGCTGAAAGGGATCTGTTCCCAGGACACCGCCAGTGGGTGGCGCAGGTACCTGGAATACCCAGGATGCAACAACTCCACCGCCTCCTTGGAGGTGGCGTACTGCTGGTCGAACGGTTGCGCGCCAAACACATCGGCGCCCTCCCCGGTCACATAGCCGGCCACCAACAAGCCCTCGCGGGTGTTGAGGTCGTTGCTGGGGTACCAGAGCAGGCGCGCCGGGTGTTCGATCCAGGACAGGCCGCCGTAGGTGCGGTAGTCGGTTTCCCAGAAGCGCGGCGATTGCCACGCCACTTTCGTCGCCTGGTCGCTGCGGGTGCTGAGCAGCGCGGCTTTGATCGGCTCGCTGAAGTCGGTGTCGAGCCTGGCCACCAGCGGCAGCGGTAGCGTCGAGACCAGGTAATCGGCGCGCACCACCTGTTCGCGGCCGCTGCGCTGGTCGTGATAGGTCACCACGACACCGTCGTCCAACTGGCGGATCTGGCGGACCTGGGCGCCCAACTGCACGTGATCGCTGACGCGCTGGTAGAAGGCATCGGTGATGCGGTCCATGCCGCCCACCGGCTGGAACATGGTCGCCGAGAACTCCGGGAACTCGGTGTGCAGCAAGGCGCCCCACAGCTCGGGGTGCAGCAGTTGGTCCAGCGCCAACGGGCGGCGGCTGGCAGGCAAGGCGCCAGGGTGGGCGGGGGATTCCAGGTGCCCCGAACGGATCGTGCCCTCAAAGGTCAGCTCCTGGGACAGGTCGCCATACACCTGCAGGAATGCCAGCAAGCGCGTGCGTTCCTCGGCGCTCAGCACATCGTCAAGCGCATCGCGCTGCACCGCTTTGGCCAGCAACCCGGACAAGTGCCCGCGCGCATCGTTGATCGCCTGGCCAACCGTAAACGCCGGCTGGTTCACATCCGGCCGTACCTGGGCGCCATGGCTGCTGTTGACCAGCACTTCCAGCGGCACGCCCAGTTCACTGCAATAGTCGAGGATCGTGCGGTGCTGGCTGGGAATACGCGCAGGCCCGGCATTGAAGTAATGCCCCGGGTCAAACGCTGCGGTCTGTGTACGGCCATCCTTGTAATCCACACGGTCGCCATGGCGCAGGGTCCAAGTGCGCCCGCCTACGCGGTCGCGGGCTTCCAGCACCTGCACGGCGAAGCCGGCGCGGGTCAGTTCCAGGGCGGTGACCAGCCCGGCAATCCCCGCACCGAGCACCAGCACGCGGGTGCCCTGCCCCAGGCCGGCCTTGAGTTTCAGCGGTTGCGGCCGGCGGTGCGACGACGGCCCCAGGCCGAGTACCGCGAGTGCATCCTTCACGGCCTTTTCGCCGCCTACCGCAGCGATGCTGGATAAGGCTTCACGTCGTGTCAGTCCCATGGTCGATACTCCTTAATCCGGCAGGCCCGGTGGGTTGATCAGCGACTTGTCGACCCGCTCCACGTCCAGGCCCCAGCGTTGCAGCACCTGTTCGTATTGGCCGCCGGCAATCGCGCCTTCCAGGGCCGTGTGGATTGGCTTGACCAGGCCGTTGTCCTTGCGGGTGGTCACGGCAATGTCCGCCTGCAACGGCCAGCCACCGTTCACCGTGCCGACGCGCTTGATGCCGCCGGTGATCGCCGCCGAATAGGCGTACACCGAGTTAGGCCCGAACAACGCATCGCTGCGCCCGGATTGCACCGCCAGTTGCGCGGCGGCCTGGTCGTCGAAGTACTGCAACAGCGCGGGCTTGAGGCCAGCCTTTTCATTGGCCTCGTTCCAGGCCAGCAGGACCTTTTCCTGGTTGGTGCCGGAACCCACGATGATCTTCAGCCCGGCGATATCGGCCGCCTGTTTGATCTCGCTGATCTTGCTGGTGCTCTTCACATAAAACCCGAGCACATCCTGGCGATACGTGGCGAAGTCAAAGCGCTTCTTGCGCGCCTCGGTCACGGTGACGTTGCTGATCACCGCGTCGTACTTGCCCGAGCTGACGCCCAGGGGCCAGTCTTCCCAGCTGGTCTGCACCACATTGAGTTGCAGGCCGAGGCTGTCGGCCACCAGTTGCGCGGTGTCGGCTTCGCTGCCGATGGTGGTCTTGTCATCGCTGGCCAACAGCGCCAGGGGCGGCCCGGCCACGCCGGACACGGCCACGGTGAACTTGCCCGGCTGGGCGAACTTGAAGCCCGGCGGGATCTGCGCGATGGCCGCTTCATTGCGCGGCGCATGGATGCGCGGGCGGTCGGGGCTGAGGTCGACCTGTTGCACGGCAAATGCGTGTTGCGCGGTGCTGACGGCCAGCGCCAGCAGGGCCACGCGGGCAGTATTGATAAACATGGGCAGTCACTCCTTGAACTAAAGCACCTTGCCGAGAAAGGCCGCGGTGCGGGGATGTCGGGGTTGGCGGAAAATCTGTTCGGGCGGGCCCTCTTCGATCAACTCGCCGTCGCAGAGGAACACCACGTGGTCGGCCACTTCGCGGGCAAAGCCGATTTCGTGGGTGACGATCACCAGGGTCACGCCCAATCGGGTGAGGCCCTTGATCACGTCGAGTACTTCGCCCACCAGTTCCGGGTCGAGGGCTGAAGTGGGCTCATCGAACAGCAGCACCTTGGGGTCCAGCGCCAGCGCACGGGCAATCGCCACGCGCTGTTGCTGGCCGCCGGAAAGCTGGCGGGGGTAGGCATCGACCTTGTCCGCCAGGCCGACCTTGGCCAGCAGCGCCGTGGCCTTGGCCTGGGCGTCGGCCTTGCTCCAGCGCTTGTGCGCCAGCGGCGCCTCGGCGACGTTCTCCCAGGCGGTCAAGTGCGGGAACAGGTTGAAGTTCTGGAACACGAAACCCACGTCGATGCGGCGCTTGAGAATCTCGCGTTCCTTGAGTTCGTAAAGCAGGTCGCCCTTGCGTCGATAGCCGACGTATTCACCGTCGATGGTGATGTGCCCGCTGTCGATCTTTTCCAGGTGGTTGATGGTGCGCAGCAAGGTCGATTTACCCGAGCCGGACGGCCCGAGAATCACCGTGACCTTGCCTGGATCGATGGTCAGGTCGATGTCTTTCAACACCTGTTGATTGCCAAAGCGCTTGCCCACGCCCTGGATCTGGATACGGCCGGCGCGGGCGTCACTCATGGGATTTCTCCTTGAGCCAGCGACGGATGCGCTGCAGCGGGGTCGGCGGCAGTACACGCGCAGTGCCACGGGCGAAATACCGCTCGACGTAGTACTGCGCGCTGGTGAGCACGGTGGTGATGATCAGGTACCAGACGGTGGCGACGATCAGCAGCGGGATCACCGCCTGGGTGCGGTTGTAGATGACCTGCACGGTGTAGAACAGCTCCGGCAAAGCCAGCACGTAGACGATGGACGTGCCTTTGACCAGGCCGATGATTTCGTTGAACCCCGACGGCAGGATCGAACGCAGCGCCTGGGGCAGGATGATCCGGAAGATACGCCGCGACGCAGGCAAACCGAGGGCCGCTGCCGCTTCATGCTGGCCGGCATCTACACCGATCAGGCCACCGCGGATGATCTCCGCCGCGTACGCCGCCTGCATCAGGCTCAAGCCCAGCACGGCCACGGTGAATTGGCTGAGTACGTCGACCGTCGACCACTCGGCGAACACCACGCCGGTGAACGGTACGCCGAGCACGATGTGGTCGTACAGGTAGGCGAAGTTGTAGAGGATGATCAACACCAGCAGCGCCGGCATCGAGCGAAAAAACCAGATATAGCCCCAGGCCAGGGCCGCCAGCAGTGGCGAGCCCGACAGCCGCGCCAACGCCAGCGCGGTGCCGAGGATGACGCTGAACAGCGTGCTCAGCAGCGTCAGCAACAGCGTCTGGCCAAGGCCGCGCAGCACCGACGGCGAGAAGAACCACTGGCCGAACACGCCCCACTCCCAGCGCGGGTTGGTGGCCAGGGAATGCACGATGGCGAGCAGCACCAGCGCGGCAAAGATCGACCCGGCCCAGCGCCAGGGATGGCGCGCGGGCACCACCTGCAGGGCTTTGATCGGTGTGGACACACGGGCCTGGCGCACCGTGCTGGGCGAGTCAATCAGGTCATAGGATTTGGCGACGATGGGCATGTGTGACTCCTCGGCCTTAGAAGGCATAGGTCAAGCGGGTGTAGTAATACCCGCCGGTAAAACCGTAGGGCGAATAGGTGCCGTAGCTGGCAAGCATGGTGCTGCTGGGCACGCCTTGTTTCTTCGGATAGAGGTCGAACAGGTTCTTGGCGCCGACGGCGATGTTCAGGTCCTTGGTGAGGTGGTAGCCAAGGTCCAGGTCAGTGATCCACTTGGCGCTGTAGACGCGGTCCAGGTCGCGGTTGGCCGATGAGTTGACTTCCTTGTAGGTGCCGTAGCGGGTCAGGGCCAGGTTGAGGTTGAAGCGATCGATGCTCCAGTCGCCGCCGAGGATCAACTTGGTGTTGGGCTGCACTCCGGTGATCAGGTTGCGCGCCTGGCGATCCATCAAGTCATAGGAGGTGCCCAGGATGTTGGTGGACTCCTTGTAGTTGAGGATCTTGGTCTGGTTCCAGTTGAACGCCGCCGTCCACTTCAGCGAGCCGTATGGGCCAAGGTCCTGGTTGTAGCTGCTGACCAGGTCCAGGCCCTTGGTGCGGGTATCGGCGCCGTTGATGAAGTACTGGCCGCCGGAGGTGGAGTTGATGCCGTTGTTCTGCAATACCTGGGTGACTTCCGGGCCGAGCAAGGTGCCGGTGAGGGTGATGCGATCGCGCAGGTTGATCACGTAGGCGTCGGCGGTGAAGCTCAGGCGATCGGTGGGGGTCAGGGTAAAGCCGAGGCTGAAGTTGGTGGAGCGCTCGGGCTTCAAGTCCTCTGCGCCCAGGGCCTTGGCGGCGGCCGAACCGACTGGCAGGACACCGTAGTTGATCGACTGGTACACGCCGTCGACCACGCCATAGGTGGTCGAGCGCGCACTGAACAAGCTGTTGGCCAGGGACGGTGCGCGAAAGCCATTGCTGACCGTGGCGCGCACGGCAAATTGTGGGGTGAAGTCATAACGCGTGGTCAACTTGCCGCTGCGGGTGGCGCCCACGCCTTCGTTGTAATGCTCGTAGCGAAAGGCGGTGCCGATATACCAGTCGGGCAGCGGGTTGAAGCCCACGTCAACGTAACTGGCCAGGCTGTTGCGCGAGGCGCTGCTTTCTTCGTCCGGTGAAATGCCGTTGGTGACCTGGGCCCCGGACGAGGCGCAGTTGCCCGGCGCCACGCAGTAGCCGCCATTGGCGTAGGACGCGTAGTCTCCGGCCTGCACCTCATAGGTGTCACGCCGATGCTCAAAGCCATAGGACAGGTCCAGCGGCTTTTGCAGGCCGATATCGAAGCCGCGCTTGAAGTCGAGGTTGGTGGTCAGCTCGGTGGAAATCCACGTGCCGGAGGTGAAGCTGTTCGGCGTGGCCTCGCCTAAGGAGGGGTTCTGGTTATGGGTGGTGCCCTGCTCCGCCTCGTTGCGCCCATAGGTGGTGGACAAATCCCAGTCCCACGCGCCCACGCTACCTTTGCCACCGAATGCGGCCTGGAAGTCGTCCTCGTCGATGTACCAGGTCGGCGTGTAGCCGGACGGGTAGCCATTGGGTCCGGTGGTGATGGTGTTGGTGATGGTCGGCAGGCGGAAGTTCTGGCCCTGCTCGGCCTTGCGCCGCGAATAGGTCGTGAAGGAGTATAGGCTCAAGCGGTCATCGATCGGCAGCTCGGCGTTGTAGCCCAGGGTCAGCAGGTTGGTCTTGGGCGTGCCGTAGCCGCCGTAGGTCGACTTGCCGGCCAGGCCATAGGCTTGCTCATAGGTGTAGCCGTTGGCGCTGGCCTTGTTGTCATCATTCTGGCTGCGCGCGTCCAGGGCCAGTTGCACGATGCCGCCGTTGCCGATTTCAAACCCCTTGTTGAGGCTTTGCTGCACGGTCTGTTTCTTGCCGTCGTAACCCAGGCCGGCGTTGGTCACCGAGGTGCCGCTGGTATCAGCCTTGAGGATCACGTTGATCACCCCAGCGATTGCATCGGAGCCGTACTGGGCGGCGGCGCCATCGCGCAGCACTTCCACATGGTCGATGGCGCTGATGGGAATCAGGTCCAGGTCTGCCGGCGCGGCGCCGGTGTTGATCCCGTTGATGTTCAGGGTCGCGCTGGTGTGGCGGCGCTTGCCGTTGACCAGCACCAGCACCTCGGCGGCGCTCAGGCCACGCAGGTTCGGGGCACGGGCCATGCCGCTGGCGTCCCAGCCGGTTTTTTCCGGCAGGGTCAGCGACGGGATCACCGCGCTCAGCGCTTCCATCAAGCCGGGCTTGCCGGTGTTCTGCAATTGCTTGGCGCTGACCACATCGATCGGCACCGGGCTGCTGGTGACCGTGCGCTGCTCGGCGCCACGGTTACCGGTGACCACCACGGTGGACAGGGTGCTGTCGTCCTGGGCCTGTGCCGCTGCGGCCAGTACGGCCAGCGCCAGTAAGACGGTCGGTTGTAAGACTTGCTTCATAGCCACTCCAGACATTCCAAATCGCGAAGTCGGGCAGTCACGCGGGCGGGCGCGGTGCTCGTTTTTTCAGGGGTATTGCGGCGATTGGTGACTAGGTGTGGGGCAGTCGAGGGGGTTGAATCGGCAACATACGTTGAGCTCCCTTCCAACGATTCTGCCGCGGGGCTATCACCCGGTTATGGCGCGCAGAATCTGAATCACGCTGGGTACCATCCGAGGTCAGGGGTAGGCTGTTGCGATCAAACATAACGGAATGGGTTTTGAAAATATAATGCTGTTTTGGTATAAGCTAATATTCTCTAATTTTATTATTTTTTAGTTTTTTTATTCATATAAATAATGTCTTTTGAGATAGGCCTTTAGCTCAGACCCAGGCCTACCTGATGTACGCAGATCCAAATGTGGGAGGGGCGGTGCGACGATTCGACTTGCCCCCGATAGCTGTGGGTCAGCCACAGATGCACCAACTGACACGCCCTCATCGGGGCACGGGTATCTACACCACTTTTCAGATCCTGACAAATCTCCCTGTGGCGAGCGGGCTTGTCCCGCGTTGGGCTGCGAAGCAGCCCCAAAACCAGCCTCTACAGAGTGTCTGATACACCGCGTTCTTCTTTACTGGGGCCGCTACGCAGCCCAACGCGGGACAAGCCCGCTCGCCACAACAGCCCTATCTGCCGGGCGCTCAACGTTGTACCAGCCAACAGTAACCACGAGGCGAAGCGAGCCGCCCTTGATCTTGCTTTTGATCTCAGGCGCCCCGTTAAACCACGCTGGCCGCAATTCGATAGTGATTTGGGGGGTAAACCGGCAGGGATGCCGGTTTAGCCGCCCCGCGCCATGGATGGCGCGTGGCGGCGGCCCCCCAAATCACTGTCGGATTACGGGCACACCGAGCCTAGGCGAGGTGCCGAGTGGTGGGGCAAGAGCCCTTTTGGTTACTTTTGGCTGGGCCGGCATCCCGGGCTCTTTTCCAAAAGTGACCCGCTGTAAGAGCGGAACCCTAAGTCGCCGTTACCGCAGCAACGGATATGTACTCGATCTGATCCAACATCCTGGTCGGCTGTCAGGCCGCCATCGGGGGCAAGCCCCCTCCCACATTTCAGTTAGCCGGCTTCAACAACTGCATCTGCTGGCGATAATCATCCGTCACCTGCCGCGCCTGGCTGCTGCTGGTAATCACCCTGGGCGTAATCAGCACAATCAACTCCGTGCGGTCCTTGGACTTGCTGGTATTGCCAAACAACCAGCGCAACCCCGGAATCTTCCCAAGGTAAGGCACCGCACTGACGCTCTCTGCGTTGTCCTGCTTGATCAAACCGCCCAGCAACACCGTTTGCCCACTCTGCACCGCGACCTGGGTCGATACCGAGCGCGTGGAGATACGCGGGTTGGCCTGGGTGTCGTTGCTGGACGCCTGCTGGTCCTGGGCATCGCTGACCTGCTGCTGAATATCCATGTACACCAAACCACCCGGATTAATCCGTGGCACGACGTCGAGGATCACCCCAGTCTGCACATATTCAACACTGCTCAACGTGGTGTCGGAGGTGCCGGTGTTGACCGTGGTCTGGCTGATCGGGATGTTGTCGCCCACCTGGATCTGCGCCGGCTGGTTGTTCATCACCACCAGCGACGGCGCTGACAGCACCTGGGTGCGGCCGTTGGTTTCGAGGGCGTGCAGGGCCACTTGCAGGTTGGAGCTGACGAAGGAATAGAACAACGAATCCGTCGCCCCCAACCCTGCCCCGCCGCCGCCCAAGGCGCCTTGGCTGCCGGCGGCGTTGCCCACGGTGGTGCTGGTGGAATTGCCCGCCAGGCGACCGAGGTACCACTGCACACCAAGGTCCAGTTCACCCGTGAGCTTGACCTCGAGGATGCGCGTTTCGATCTGCACTTGCAGCGGTGGGTTGTCGAGGCGCTTGATCGCCGATTCGATCTCTTTCCACTGCACCGGGCGCGTGCGCACCAGCAGTTGGTTACTGCTTTTTTGCGCGGTGATGCGGGTGCCGGCGTCGAGGCTTTTGGCCGGGGCGTCTTCGCTCGCGCCCTGCTCGGCGTTGTCCTGCTCGGCTTCGGGTGCCTGCTCGTCATCCTCCGCAGGCGGCTGGTTGCTATTGAGGTTGTTGCTCAGGCCACCCGGCGTGCTGCCGGAGGTGCTGTTGGTGCCCGCCGAGGACAAGGTCGCGGTGCGCAAACCAGGGGCGACCTTGGCCGGCGTGTCGTCCTTGATCGCGCCCGTGCCGTAGATCTGCCGCAGGTACTTGGCCAGGTCGGTGGCCTTCATGTTGCGCACGTCGTAGACATACATCTGCGGCTCGTTGCCGCCGCCCTCGTCGATGGTGTGAATCCAGTCGCCGACTTCGCTGAGGTACTGCGGCTGCGATGAGATCGCCACCACCGAGTTGGTCCGCTCGATGGGCAAAAAGCGCACCATGCCCGCCAGGGGCATGCCGCTGTCGGGGCCGAACATTTTTTGCAGCTCGGGCATCAGCTCGGCCACCGACGCGCGTTGCAGGCCGAACACGCCCACCGACATGCCCTTGAGCCAATCTACGTCGAAGGTGTCGATGGTGTCCTGGTAGTTGGCCAGTTCCTCGGGAGTGCCGGCCAGGCTCAGCACATTGCGCGCCGGGTCCACCAGCAGGAAGGCGTTCTCGCGAGCGAACGGCTTGAGCAGTTTCTGCATCTCGGTGGCCGAGATATAGCGCAGCGGAAACAGGCGTGCCGACAGGCCGCTGGAGGGTTGTGACACGCGCATCTCCGGCACCAGCTTGCCCGCTACCGCCTGGTTGGCCGGCAGGATCACATAGCGGTTGCCCTGCTTGATCATCGCGTTGTCGGTCCACGACAGCAGGGTCTCCAGAATCGACAAGGCCTGCTGCTTGTTCACCGGCTTGGAGGTGGAAAAGCTGACATTGCCCTTCACACCCTGGGCGATGCTGTAGTTCTCGTGCAGCAGGTCGCCCATCACGCTGTTGATCACGGCTTCGATCGGCTGGTCAGCGAAGTTGAAGACGATGTCGCCGCTGCCCTCCTCCTTGGCGGCCGAGACCGCGGCCGGTTGGCGCACGAACTGCTGGTTGCCACGTATCAACTGGCGCTGGGGCGGGGTTTTCGCCTGGGGTTGGCCGCTGTCGACCGGGGCCTGTTCGCTGGCCGGGTCCACGGGCGGGCGCTGCGAACCGGTGCCCTGCATCGCCTCATGCAACAGGGCCTCGTCCGGGTCGAGATGCTCAGGGAATGTGCCGCAGCCACCGAGGGAAACGGCGGTGGCCAGGCAGAACACGGTGGTGCGCAAGGCGCCAGGGAAGGTATCGATCAAGGGGTGGACTCGTGAGGAAGGGTAATCGGGGCGGTGGTGGACGGCGGCGGCAAACGCAGGGCACGCAGGCTCAGGGTTTGCGTGCGACCGTCGAGTACAAAGCGCGCATCGCGGGGCGTGAGGTGTTCCAGGCGCCAGCCATTGGGCAGGGTCTGGCCCTGGTGGACCTTGAGCGGTGGGCCATCGGCACGCTTGAGCAGCGCCACGCGCAGGTCGCCGTCGAGGACGATACCGGTCAGCACCAGGCTCGACAGGCTGGAGACGGCCGCCTGGCCCACCGCACGGTCAGGGCTGCGGTCGGGGCTGAACAGCGGTGCTTGCCAGGTGCCGGCCAGGCTTTCGAGGGTCGCGCTCGGTGCCACCAGTACCTTGGCGGCGGTATTGGCGCGCGCATCGGGGGCCGGCGCCGGCAACCACTGCGGCGCATCGCCGATGCTGCTGAGGATGCCGACCATCAGCAGGCCCAGCAGCCCGGCCACACCGAGCAACAGCCATTCCAGGGGACGCAATGCATTGATCATCGCTGCACCTGCCGGGCGGCGGCCGGTTGCAGGTAACCGCGCACCAACAGGTGCACCACCAATTGTCCGGCGCCGCCGCTGGCCGGCGCGTTCGGCGGGCGGCGGATGCTCATCTCGTCGACAAACAGAAATGGCCGCTGGTACTCCAGTTCATGCAGGATCGCGGTCAACGGCTCGATGGCGCAGTTGAGGGTCAGGCTGACCTTGACCTGGCGATAGGGCTCGGCGTCGTCCTGCTCCGGGGTGATGGGCATGCGCTGGGTCAGGCTGCAACCGCCACCGAGGCCGGCGCGGCTGTTGATCAGGTCGGCGATGCGCTGCATCAGGTCCGCCGCCACCGCACTGGGGTCGTCGCCGGGCAACAGGCTGGTGCTGCTGGCCGGGTCCTGCCGCGCTTGCTCCAGCTGTTGGCGCAGGCTCTCGCCCTGGCGCAACACACCGGCGTAGCGTTGCTGCTGTTCACGCAATTGCTCGGCCTGCTCGCCCATGCTGCGCAGGGGGCCGGCGAACCAGCTGTCGATCAACAGCCAGTAACCGGCGCCGAGCACCAGGGCCAGGGCGATCAGGGCCGCGCCACGGCGTTCACGGGGTGTCAGTGGTCGGCGCATCGGCGGCCTCCTGGTGCAGGTGGGCGCGCAAGGAAAACTGATCCTTGCCGGTTTGCGCATCGGGTTGGATCACCCCTTCGAACTGGGCGTTTTCCAGGCTGTGGCAGGCCTTGATCCGGGTGATCAGCGCACTGGCCTTGGCGCTTTGCCCGGAGAAGGACACATCGGCGCCGTCGTTGACTTCCAACTGGTCGAGCCAGGTGTCCGACGGCAGGCACGCGGTCAGCTCGTTGAGCAGCGCCGCCAGCGGCGGTTGAGCGGCCTTGCGGCGAATCAGGTACTGGGCGGCGCCACGGGTATTGAGCAGTTGCTGGCGCAGGGCCTGGATCTCGGCGACCTGGGCTCTCTGCTCGCGCACACTGTGCTGCATGGCATCGAGCACGCGCTGGCGGTCGTTGAGCCACAACAGCATCGCCGCAATCACCAAGGCGCCGCACAACCACGGCAGGCTGCGTTGCAGGCCCTTGCCCTGGGGGCGCTGGCGCGGGCGCAATGGCGCCGGCAGCAAGTCGATGCCCATGGGGTTGCCTGCGCTATCGGCGACATCCACGGCATGGGGCTGCAAGCCGAGGGCGCTGCAGTCGATGAGGATCTGGTCGAGGCGCTCACGCAGGATCGCTACCAGCGTGACATGCAGGTGGCTGGGGGTGCGGCGTTCCTGGCGCGCGACAAAGTACAACTGGGCGGCGTCGAACGGCGTGAAGCGGTCCAGTTCATAGCCGACCACCGTCGACAGGTTGCGCGCCGCCGCCGGAGGCAATTGCAGGGTTTGCACCAGCACTGTTTCCGGCGGCAGCACCAGCACCTGACGCGCTTCGCCAGGGCGCTTTTCGACCGCCGCGGTCAACGGCCAGGCGTAGACACGCTCGGGGATATCGGCGAACGACAACCACGCCGGCAGGCAGCCACGCAGCTCCTTGAGCCACAGGCGCCAGCCCAGTTGCAGCAGGCTGCCGCGCCAGCGCTGGGTGATGGGCTGTGCCAGCGCCTGAAGCCGCGCGGTTAGCTGTTCGTTCATTCTTGCCAACGTAGGACTCGATAAGGTTGTGCGCTGCCTTGCGCGGGGCTCAATAACACGGTGGCTTGCACCTGGGCGTGGTAACCGCCGGGGCGTTGTGCGCGACTGCTGACCACCAGCACGTCGCCGGGATCGGCACCCACCGCACTCGGGTGCGGCAGGTTCAGCGCGCGGCGCATCACGGCACTGGCAAATGCCGGATCAGGCCGGTCCAGGCCACTCCACAGGCTGATCTCGGGCACCAGTTCGCTGTACAGCGCCTGGGTCATGCCCGGCAGCTGGCGCACTTCTTCCACCACCCGAAACGGCGCCAGGCCCTGGTTGCGGCGTACTTCCAAGGCTCTGGCAAGCTGCTTGGCCTGGGCCTGGGTCGCACCGCAGGCCAGGGCCAGGCGGGCGAAATCGCCCACTTCGGCGCTGTTCAAATACAACTTGCCGCGCTCGCTGTGCAGGCTGACGCGCAGCTGCGCATCGTCGAACACCAGCGCGATTTCACGCCCGTCGGCAATCCACTGCTTGCGCTGCAACGGGTCCGCGACGGCCTGCATCGCCAGCGCCACCCCGGCCTCGGCGGCCAGCACCGCCTGGGTGTGTTGGCGGTGCCAGGCGGCCTGGCGCGTTTCCAATTGCACCCAGCCGGCCAGGCCGCCCAACAACAGGCTGAGCAAGGCCAGCACCCACAGCACCAGCAGCAGGGCCACACCGCGTTGATGCTTGATCATTCGGGCGCCCCGCCGGACAGGTTCAGGCGCAAGGCAACCACCTGGGTCACCCATGGCACCGGCCCATTCACCCGCGCGTCAATCCGCACCGCGTATGGCAGGCGCTTGGTCCACGGCCACGTACTGATCCAGCCGGTGGCCTGGCCCTTGGGCGACACGCCGCGATAGCTGAATTGCAGATCCTCGACATCCTTCAACAACACTTGCGGCTCACTGCGCGAGGCCGGGACGCTGACTTGCGCCGCGGACTCAAACCGTGCGAACGCCACCTGCAAGTCGCGCTGCGATTCAGGCCCCACCAACTGCAAGGTGAAGCGCTGAATCCCGCCACCGAGCACACCCGGCAAGGTCGCGACAAATTGCATGCGCTGGGGGCCACCGGCAAAAAAGCCATCGGTCTGGCTGTCGTCCTCGGTCACATCCAACGGCAACGCCTCGCTGATGGCGGTGCGTAAAAACTGTTGCGCGGCGCGCATTTCATCCAGGCTGACCGTGTAGCGCTGGGCCTTGAGCACGGCGCGATTGGCGCCCAGCAAGGCGCCGCCGACCAGGGTCAGCAACACCCCGAGCAGGCTGAGAACGATCATGATCTCAAGCAAGGTGAAGCCCTGCTGACGCGCCCTCACAAACCAGCCCCGAGGCCGGCAGCGCGCAGTTTCAAGGTGCTGAAACTGGCACGGCGCGGGCCTTCGCTGACGGTGAGATCCAGGCGAAACAGATGCGCCTGGCCAACGCGGCTGGGCTGTTGGGCGATGCGCAGTTGCCAGGCGATACCGTCCAACTCGCCCTGGCGTATGCCGCTGGCCAAAGGCCCGGTGCCTTCCTGATCCATCACACTCAAGGCCGCATGAGTCAGGCGGTCGCTGTGGGACACCTGCAACAACGAGCGCGCGCTCTGGCCGAAGGCGACCAGCAGCACCGTGCTACAGATCGCCATCAGCGTCAGCGCGGCGAGCATTTCCAGCAAGGTAAAACCCGCCTGGCGCTTCATGGCAGCGCCTTGGACTGCACGCTGCCGGTCAGCCAGCCGATGTCGATGCGCCAACGCCGACTGCCGTTGGCCAGCAACACATGGCCCCCCGTGGAACTGCCATCGGGATAGAAATCCACTGCCGCGCCGGCTTGCTCGGCGGTGTGCAGGGTCACTTGCAGCCCGGCCGGCCAATACTTTTTCGGACGGCCCGGCGCCTGCACGCTGAGGTTGCGCAAATCGAACACGGTGCTTTCGGTGGTGCCGCTGACAATCGCCCGCGCCCGCGTGCTGCGCAATGCCTCGACCACCTGCCCGACGGCCTGGCGTTCTTTGGCGGCGCGCAGGCCTTGTTGCAGGCCAAACCCGACCAAACCGGCCGCGATGCTGATCAAGACGATCACCACCAGCATTTCCAGCAGGGTAAAGCCGCGTTGGGCGTTGGCCATGGTCGTGGGTTATTCCCAGTTGCCCAGGTCGGCGCTGTAGCCTTCGCCGCCGGGCTGGCCGTCCTGGCCGTAGAAAATCAGGTCGAACGCACCGTGCTCACCCGGGAAGCGGTAGCCGAAGGCATGACCGAACGGGTCCTTGAGGTCTGACGGCTTGGCGTACGGCCCGGCCCAACCGGCGCTGTTGCCCGGCTTGTCGACCAGTTGCTGCAGGGTCTTGGGCGGCGAGCCAACGTCCAGGCCGTAGCTTTCGATCTTCATGCTCAAGCTGGCCAGTTGGGCCTTGCCCGCGCCGTACTTGCCCTTGTCCACGTTGCCGCCGACCTGGCGGACCACGATGGTCGCGACGATGCCCAGCAGCACGATCACCGCGAGCATTTCCAGCAAGGTAAAACCGCCCTGGCGGCGGGCGGACTTGAATCGGGTATGGCGCATCAGCGTGTTTCCTTAAGGGTTCATATATTGCTGGTCAGGCTCATCAGCGGCAGCATGATCGCCAGCATGATCACCGCCACCAGCACCGCCATGACCACGGTCAGGGACGGCACCAGCGCGGCGAGCAGGCGGTCGATGCCGCGTTTGGCTTCGACGTCGAACACCTCGGCGACCTTGAGCAGCATGCTGTCGAGTTCGCCGGCCTGTTCGCCGACTTCAATCATTTGCAACGCCAGATCGGGCAACAGCGGCTCGCTGCCGAAAGCGCTGGCCAGGGTGCCGCCGCCTTTGACCGACTCGGCGGCCTGGGCGACCTGGGCTTGCAGGGCGCGGTTGGTGCAGACCTGGCGGGCAATCACCAGCGCTTGCAGCAGCGCCACACCGTTGCTGAGCAGCGTGCCGAGGGTGCGGGCCAAGCGGGCGGCTTCGACCCGTTGCAGCAGCGGGCCGATGATGCGGATGCCCAGCACGCGGCGGTCATAGCGTTCGCGGCGCTGGGGGTCGCGTAGACGTGCGGCCAGGGCCCATGCGACGACAATCAACCCGGCCAGCACCACCAGGCCGTAGGCCCCGAGGAATTGGCCAAGGCCCAGGATCACCTCGGTGATCAGCGGAATCGGCACACCCAGATCCTTGAAGATCGGCACGAACTGCGGCACCACGTAGGCCAGCAGCAAGGCCAGCGAACCGAGCACGCCGACCACCAGAAAGGCCGGGTAGATCAACGCGTTGATCACTTCGCCCCTGAGTAACTGGCTGCGTTCCAGGTAATCGCTGAGCTGGCGCAGGGTGTCTTCGAGGGCGCCGCCCGCCTCACCGGCGCGGACCATACTCAAGTACAGCGGCGAGAATTGACTGCCCTCCGCCTCTAGCGCCTTGGATAACGGCTGGCCGGCCTTGACCTGTTCGCGGATGCGCTCGATCAACGCGCGGGTCTGCGGCTGGCCAGGCTGCTTGAGCAGGATGCCCAGGGAACGCTCCAGCGGCTGACCGGCGCCCAATAGGGTGGCCAACTGTTGCGTGAAACTGACCAGCGCCGCGCCGTTCAACTGGCCCCGGCCGAAGGCCTTGCGCAGGCCCTGGGCGCCCGCCACCTCGATCTGCAACAGCAACAAGCCGCGCTTGTGCAGCGCGGCGACGGCGGCGTCCTGGTCCTTGGCTTCGAGGGTGCCGTTTTGCGCCTGGCCCTGGCCGTCGAGGGCACGGTATTTGAACAGGCTCATGCGCCCTCTCCACGGGTGACGCGCAGCACTTCTTCAAGGGAGGTGACACCCGCCACGGCCTGGCGCAGGCCTTCTTCATGCAAGGTGCGCAGGCCGCCACGGCGGGCGGCCTGTTCGAGGGTGGCGGCGTCGGCCTGGCGCATCAGCAGGCTGCGCAGCTCGTCGTTCATCACCAGCAGTTCGGTGATCGCACTGCGGCCGTGGTAACCACCGCCCGGCGCATCGGCGCGGGGGCGATAGAGCAGGATCGGGCGCAGCTCGGTAAACCGATCCAGGCCGTGCTCGGCGATCAATTCCGCAGGGGCTTCGAAGGCTTCGCGGGTGGCCGGGTCCAGGCGTCGCACCAGGCGCTGGGCGAGGATGCCGTTGACGGTCGAGGCAATCAGGTAGCTTTCGACGCCCATGTCGAGCAAGCGCGTGATACTCGCGGCCGCGCTGTTGGTGTGCAGGGTCGAGAGCACCAGGTGGCCGGTGAGGGACGACTGGATGGCGATGCGGCAGGTTTCCAGGTCGCGGATTTCACCGATCATGATCACGTCCGGGTCCTGGCGCACGATGGAGCGCAGCGCACCGGCGAAGTCCAGGCCGATGGCCGGCTTGACCTGAATCTGGTTGATGCCTTCAAGCTGGTATTCCACCGGGTCTTCGACGGTGATGATCTTGCGCTCGGCGGTATTGAGCCGTGACAACGCGGTGTACAGGGTGGTGGTCTTGCCCGAGCCGGTGGGCCCGGTGACCAGCAGGATGCCGTGGGGCCGCTCGAGCACTTCGAGGAAGGTTTCCAGGCGCTGGCCATCAAAGCCCAGGCTCTGGAAATCGAATTGCACGGTCTGGCGGTCGAGCAAACGCATGACCACCGATTCGCCAAAACTGGTGGGCACCGTGGACACCCGCAAGTCCAGCTCCTTGCCCTGGATGCGCAGCATGATGCGCCCGTCCTGGGGCAGGCGCCGCTCGGCGATGTCCAGGCGCGCCATGATCTTCACCCGCGAAATCACCGCCGCCGAAGAACTGGACGGCGGGGCTTCGGCTTCGTGCAGCACGCCGTCGATGCGGTAGCGCACCTTGAGCTGGTTTTCGAAGGGTTCGATATGAATATCCGAGGCACGATGTTCCACCGCGCGCTGCAGGATCAGGTTGACCAGGCGAATCACCGGCGCTTCGGAGGCCATGTCCTTGAGGTGTTCGATGTCTTCCAGGGCACTGCCCTGCTCGTCGAGGTTTTCGATCAGGGTGCCCATGGCCGAACGGCCCTGGCCGTAGTAGCGCTCGATCAGGGTTTCGACTTCGTTGCGCGGGCCCACGGCCAGCCACACGGGTACGCCGCAGGCATAGGCGATGGCCTGGAACGGGTAGACCAGCGACGGGTTGGCCGCCAGTACCCGCAGGCCGCCCTGGCTCCAGCCCACGGGCACCACCTGGTAGTGGTGCATGAAGCGTTCGGTCAATACCGGCAACGGATCAAGCAGCGGCGGCGCCGCATCGGCCAGCAGCAGCGGTGCGCCGAGCAGGTCCGCCCAGGCACGGGCCAGTTCCACTTCCGAGACCAGCCCTAAACGTGTGAGCAGGCCGAGCAACTCGGCATCGCCGCCCTCCTGGGACAGGCGCCGGGCGCGCTCCAGGTCAACGGTTTTCAACCCAGCGTGTTGCATCAGCCACGCGCAGACCTGTTCGGTGTGCGGGATGTGCAGTTGGCAGGCATCGATGGGCGTTGAGGAACTGGGCATGGGTGACTATCTGAAGGGCGATGTTCTAAAGGGCGTTGGGAAACCCTTGTGGGAGGGGGCTTGCCCCCGATAGCGGTGGGCCAGCTGCCGTATGCGCCGGCTGATACACCGTTATCGGGGGCAAGCCCCCTCCCACAAGGGACCGCGTTTCCCCGTTAGTTCGAGGTCTTCGGCGCGGCCTGGCTGCTGTTCAGCGGCCGCCCGCCTTTGGTGGTTTCGGTCTTCTGCTTCTTGGCCGCCTTGGCATCGTGGCTCTGGGTCAGCACGGTGGAATCGGCGGCGCCTGACTTGGCATCCGCGTCGGTGGCATCAGCCGCCATCACCGCACCACTTAGCGCAACGCCCAATACAACACCGGCACCCAACAGGGAAATCTTCATCAACTTTCTCCAGATCAAAAACAGCAAATAGCCCAAGTGGCGCCTTGAACTCGATCAAGACCCTACACCAAAGCGTTGTGTATGACAGCTTGTGTAAACATGGCACTTTAGAACCATCGAGCAATGCCACTAGTTAGCCATGCCAGGATGTTTTTTGTTAAACCAATCGACTGGTAGGTTTAGTCTTAGTTCCAGAACGTAAGAAATTATTTCTTATTTCACGCAAAAATTAGCTTTCGTTTGACTTACAAGCGCAAGAATTGCCTTAATTATGCCGTTTTCGCGGTTCAAAATGCCATCCCGTGATATCGCTTAGACACTACCCACAACAATAACCAATACAATTATTAAACTTATAAAACTGCGAATTTCGCCAAATAGTTGCAATTAGCCATCGGTTAAAAATTGCGATCACGGGCAACTTTTGCCCAGAAAAAAGTGACGAGGTGCAGTGCAATACGCACTTCTCGGCGCGCCATGTTTACTGAACTGTTGTCGGAGAGTCCCATGAATAAACGCAAAATGATCGGTGCACAGTCGGCATTCGCCCTGCTGGCACTGGCCGTGTCCCAGGTGCATGCGGCCACCAGCCCCGCCCTGGATGAAGGCCGGGTAAGCCGCGCGGAAAAAGCCGCGGACAAGACCCTGGCGAAGATGACGATGGAAGAAAAACTCGCCTACATCGGCGGCACCGGAGGCTGGGACGTCAAGCCACTGACCCAGTACGGCATCCCGCAGATTCACGGCGCCGATGGCGGCGTGGGCGTGCGCTACACCAGCGAAGGCAATGCGCAGGGCGTGGTCTACCCGTCGGGGCCGAACCTGGCCGCCAGCTGGAACCCACGTCGCGCCATCGACCTGGGCCGTGCCCTGGGCTATGACACCGCCAGTGGCGGCTATCAGTTCGTCACCGGCCCAGGCGTGAACCTCTACCGCATGCCGTACAGCGGCCGGGCGTTCGAGTACTTGTCCGGTGAAGATCCGTTCCTGGGCGCCAGCCTGGGGCCGGCGGTGATCAACGGCATTCAGTCGCGTGGTGTGTGGGCCAACGCCAAGCATTTCGCCGCCAACGACCAGGAAAGCAACCGCTTCCACCTCAATGAAATCATCAGCGAGCGCGTGCTGCGCGAGATGACCCTGCAGCCGTTCGAGTCCGCCTCGAAGAACAGCAAGGTCGCGATGATGATGTGCGCCTTCCAGCAGGTGAACGGCGAGTTCGCCTGCCAGAACAAGCACCTGATGCGTGACATCCTCAAGACCGAATGGGGCTACCCGGGGTTCGTGCAGAGCGACTACAACGCAGTGGTCAACGGCTTGCCGGCGGCACAGGCGGGTACCGACCTGGACATGATGGGCTACCAGATGAACAGCACCATCCTCAAGCCGTACCTGGACAGCGGCGAGCTGAGCAGCGCGACCATCGATGACAAGGTGCGCCGCATCCTCAAGCAGATCTACCTGTACAAGTTCGACAGCAAGGCGCCGCTGACCAGCCACAACATGAACAGTGCTACCAGCAACCGCGTGGCCCTGAACGCTGCCCGCGAAGGCATCGTGCTGCTGAAAAACCAGCACAGCCTGCTGCCGCTGGACGCCAAAAAGGTCAAGCGCATCGCCGTGGTCGGCACCCTGGCCAAGTACGCGCCACCTACCGGTTTTGGCAGCGCCAACGTCATGGCCGCCAACTACATCAGTGAGCTGAGCGGCTTGCAGCAACTGGCGCCGGGCGCCAAGGTCGAGTTCATCGACGGGCTGTCCCTGGACCCCGCCACCTCGACCTGGACCCATGCCGACAGCCATGGCAACCGCGTCAAAGGCTTGAAGACCGAGTTCTTCAGCAACACCAACTGGTCCGGCGACCCGGCCGCCAGCCGCACCGACACCCATGTCGACCTGGACTGGTCCACCGACAGCCTCCCAGTGAACGGCGATACCGCCGCCACCTCGATTCGCTACAGCGGCCAGATCACCCCGACGGTCAGCGGCGAGCAGGTGTTCAAGGTGCGTGCCGACGGCGCCGTGCGCCTCTACGTCAACGGCCAGAAAGTCCTCGACAACGGCGACGGCAAACCGCTGCCGAACAACAGTATTCCGCCGACCATTCCGGTGTTTGCCAAGGTCAACCTGGAAGCCGGCAAACCGGTCGACATCAAGCTGGAATATTCACGCCGCAACGGCTACCTGTCGACCATGGGCGGCCTGGTGGGCGTGCAGATGAGCTGGGCCTCGCTGGTGGCACCGCAGGACCTGGCCCAGTACGACGCGGTATTGGTCGCGGCCGGTAACAGCAATGAATACGAAGGCGAAGGCTTCGACCACAGTTTCGACCTGCCCGAGTACCAGAACCTGCTGATCCAGAGCATCGCCAAGGTCAACCCGAATACCGTGGTCACCCTGCACGGCGGTACCGGCTTGAAGATGAGCGACTGGATCGACCAGGTACCGGCCGCGCTGCATGCGTTCTACCCTGGGCAGAACGGCGGCCAGGCGTTGGCGGAGATCCTGCTGGGCAAGGTCAACCCGTCGGCCAAGCTGCCGATCAGCATCGAGCGCAACATCGAAGACAACCCGATCTACGCGACCTTCCCCAAGTTCGACAACCAGGAAACCCTGGCCGAGATGAGCTACAAGGACGACCTGTTCCTGGGCTATCGCGGCTACGAGAAAAAGGGCATCAAGCCGCTCTACCCGTTCGGCTACGGCTTGTCGTACACCACCTTCGGCTACAGCAACATCAGCGTGACCCCTGGGGTGGCGGTGGCCGGTGCGCCGATCAAGGTGTCGTTCGACCTGGCCAACACCGGCAAGGTCGCGGGCGCCGAAGTGGCCGAGTTGTACGTGGGCCAGAACAACCCGAAAGTCGAACGCGCGATCAAGGAACTCAAGGGCTACAAGAAAGTGTTCTTGAAGCCGGGCGAGAGCAAGCGCGTGACCATCGAGCTCAACGATCGCTCGCTGGCCTACTACGACGTGGCGAGCAAGCAATGGGTCGTGGATGCCGACAGCTTCAACCTGTCGGTGGGCGCGTCGTCCCAGGACATTCGCCTGAACGCCAAGCTGGTCAACCCGTTCCGCCAGGACCTGTCGACCACCACCAGCAACCCACTGCCGCGCTCGGCGCTCAACTCGACGCTGCGTGAATCGACGGTGAAGACCGGCGGTGTGCTGCATCAAAATGAAGGTGATAGCGGCACCAGCGACGGTGATGGCTATGACATGAGCGATGACAGCAGCCAGGGCAGTGCCACCGGTAACTGACCTCTGTGGGAGGGGCGGTGCGACGATTCGACTTGCCCCCGATGAGCATGGGTATCTACACAACGTTGTATTAGCCAACGGTAACCACGATGCGAAGCGAGCCGCCCTTGATCTTGCTTTAGATCTTGATCTTGATCTCAGGCGCCCCGTTAAACCACGCTGGCCGCAATTCGATAGTGATTTGGGGGGTAAACCGGCAGGGATGCCGGTTTAGCCGCCCCGCGCCATGGATGGCGCGTGGCGGCGGCCCCCCAAATCACTGTCGGATTGCGGGCACACCGAGCCTGGGCGAGGTGCCGAGTGGTGGGGCAAGAGCCCTTTGCTTACTTTGGGGCTTTTCCAAAGTGAGCCGCCGTAAGGGCGGAACCCTAAGTCGCCGTTACCGCAGCAACGGATATGTACCCGGTCCAATCCAAAAAAATAGTCGGCCCAGAGGCCGCCATCGGGGGCAAGTCGAATCGTCGCACCGCCCCTCCCACATTTGACTGTGTTCGACTCAAGTTCTGATGGCTGCCTCGACCCGCGCGATGTAGCTGTCAAACCGCGCCACCAGGTCCACCTGCTCCGGAAAGCGCAGCCACTGGATCTGCAAGCCGTCCATCATGGCCAGGATTTCTTCCACCAGCCCGGCGATGTCCACATCGCTGCGCACCTCCCCCGCTGCGACCAGGTCGGCAAACTGCCCCTGCATACGTTGCTGAATCGCCGCATAGCGCGCCTGGAACCAGGCCCAGGCCGGTTGGGTGTCGAGCAGGCTTTCGGCATTCAAGATGGTAAACGCGCGCACCACGCCCGGCGCGGTGGCGTTCGAACGGTTGATCGCGCGCAGGCTGCCGAGCAACCCGGTCAACGACTTTTCCGCGCGCACTTCATCGGCAATCCGTTGATTGACCTCGTCGCGACGTTGCAACACGCCCATCAATAATGAAATTTTGCTGGGGAAGTGATGCAGCACACCGGCCACGGAAATACCGACGATGGCCGCCACCTTGGCCACCGAAGCGCCGCTGTAACCCTCCAGGGAAAACACCTGCAAGGCCGCGTCCAACAGCTCTTCGCGGCGTTTTTCACCTTTGGGCGCGCGGCGGGTCTTGGGGGCAGGCTCGGTCATGGGGAGGTCCTTGTGGGCAGGCTTGCACCGTATCCAAATTGCCCCTGGGCCGCAAATAAAGCTCAGGCGCTTTCCCGTTCGATCAGGCGGCAGTCCAACAGGTTCAAACGCTGTACTTCATCCTCCACCGGCACGACCCCAAGGCTTTCCAGCACCCGCGTGGCCGCCAGCACACCGATTTCCAAGGCAGGCGGCTTGATGGTGCTGAGGCTCGGTAACAGCATCTCGGCAAACGGGTAATCGCCAAACCCGAGCACGGCGCAGTCCTGCGGGATCTTCAGCCCGGCACGCTGTCCCGCCAGCAAACCACCGGCGGCGAGGTTGTCATTGGCGAAGAAGATCGCGTCAGGCGGGGTGGCATGGCTCATCAGGGCTTCCATCGCCTGCTTGCCGGCCTCGAAAGGCGCGCGGTCGGCGTCCGGGGCGAAGACCCAGGGTTGTACACCCAGCTCGATCAGGGTCGCGGAAAACCCATCGCCCCGCTCCTGCGCGCTGAAGTCCCCCGTAGCGCTGTTCTGCACGAAGGCGATGCGCCGATAGCCCTTGCCATGCAGGTAGCGCGCGGCCGTGACGCCGACTGCGTAGTGGGAAAAACCGATCTGCAACGGCGCGCGGTCGGGCACGTAGTCCCAGGTTTCCACCACCGGAATATCGGCGTCGGCGATCATCTTGTCGGTGCCCGCGCTGTGGAAGCGGCTGGTCAGCACCAGCGCCGCCGGCGACCAACCGAGGAACGCGCGCACCGCGCTTTCTTCCTGCTCGGCGCTGAAGTAACTGGACGCCAGCAACAGCTGATACCCATGGCGACTGAGGGTGTCGCTGAAGCCCTGGATCGTGTTGGCGAATATCGGCCCCGAGATGTTCGGGATTACCATCGCCACGATCCGCCCCCGCGCCGACGCCAGCCCGCCAGCCACCAGGTTGGGCACATAACCCAGCTCGGCCACCACGTCGGCGATGCGTTCACGACGCTCGGGCGAGACCTGCTCCGGTTGGTTGAAATAGCGCGACACGGTGATTGCCGACACCCCGGCCTGGCGGGCCACGGTGTTCAAGGTGACGCGCCCGGCGCCACGGCGTTTGCGCGGTTTGTCTTCGCTCACGGGATCATCCTGCTAAAAACAAAAAAGAATATAGGAATAATTTTTAAGTCTTTGACGCTCTAAACCCGAGCTACCAATAATGCCGATGTTAGCGCTAACAAAGCGCGCTGTCTGCTACTCGCTCAAGCGAATGCCCACGACAGTTTTCACAGGCGCTGACGGTCGTAAGAACCGTAGCGGTTCAGGGCATTTTTCGAGCGAACACACCATGCACAGGCACACGCACTTATTCCTTCTCGCCGGTCTGACCGCCCTCCCCGTACCCGGCGCCTTTGCCGCTGACGAACAGGAGCCCACGCTCAAATCGGTGACGGTCACCGCCACCCGGCGTGAAGAGTCACTGCAAAAAGTCCCGGTGGCGGTCTCGGTGCTGGACGGCGAACAACTGGAGCGCGACAACCGCAACGGCGTGGCAAGCATCGCCCAGCAAGTGCCGTCGCTGAACTTCCGCACCGGCGCCTCGAACAAGGACACCTCGCTGTTCGTGCGCGGCGTGGGCACCATTTCCACCTCCCCTGGCGTGGAGCCGACGGTGGCCACAGTGATCGACGGTGTGGTCTATGCGCGCCCCGGCCAGGCCACCCTCGACCTGCTGGACCTCGAACGCATCGAGGTGCTGCGCGGCCCGCAAGGCACCTTGTTCGGCAAGAACGCCTCGGCCGGCGTGCTCAACATTACCAGCAAGGCGCCCACCGCCGAGACCCACGGCTATATCGACCAGTCGTACTACAGCGGCAATGAAAGCCGCACCCGTTTCGGCATCGGCGGCAGCCTGGTGCCGGATGTGCTCAAGGGCTCAATCAGCACGCTGTTCGGCAGCTACGACGGTAACGTCGATAACCAGCACAACGGCCAGGAGGTCAACGGCTACAACCACAAGGGCATTCGCGGCAAGCTGGAATTCACCCCCAACGAGGACGTGAAACTGACCCTGATCGCCGACTACATGCAGTCCCACGACGACGCGCCGAATGGCGTGGTCAGCAAGTCCCTGAGCCCGGCCTTCACCAATGCCCTGAGCCCGGTGCGCGCCTCCGGCGACAACCGCGACATCAACACCGATACGCGCAGCCACGTCGAAGACACCAACAAAGGTTTGTCCGCTCAGTTGGACTGGAACCTCGGCGACTACACCCTGACCTCGATCACCGCCTGGCGCGGCTGGGACAACACCCAGTACCAGGATGGCGACCGCCTCGGCACGGTGACCGCCGCCTTCCCCGGCACTGCCGACAAGGGCGAGCTGGCCTTCGACCAATACTCCCAGGAGCTGCGCCTGGCCTCGCCCAAGGGTGAGTTCCTGGAATACGTCGGCGGCCTGTTCTACATGCACGGCAAGGACGAGGAAACCTATCAACGTACGTTGACCACCACCACGCGCACCGACCGTGGCATCGCCGACTACAGCACCACCAGCGACAGCTACGCGGTGTTCGGCGAGACCACGCTGAATTTCACCTCGCGCTTTCGTGGTATCGCCGGTCTGCGCTACACCCACGATGACCTGAAATACGATCACCGCCGCGTCTCCACCTCGGCCACCACGGTCAGCGGGATTCAACCGGCTACCTCCAGTTCCGGCTCGGTGGACGAAGACGGCTGGTCCGGTCGCCTCGGGGTGCAGTACGACATCAGCGATAGCGTCACCAGCTACCTCACCTACTCGCGCGGCTACAAGGGCCCGGCCTACAACGTGTTCTTCAATATGCAACCGCGCGACACCGATGCGCTCAAGCCGGAAACCTCCAACACGTGGGAAGCCGGGATCAAGGCCACGGCCTGGAACAACCGCCTGACCACTAACGTCGCGGTATTCCACAGCGACTACGACAACTACCAGGCCAACTTTTTCGACACCGTCGCCGGCCAGGTCGTGACCCGCCTGATCAATGCCGGTAGCGTCAGCACCGAAGGCGTCGAGCTGGATTACGCCCTGCAAGCCACCCAGCAACTCAAGCTCTCCGGCGCCCTCGCTTACACCCGTGCGCGCATTGATGAGTTCGCCTGCCCCGCCGGTGCCGCGGCGACGTGCAACGTCAACGGCAAACCACTGCCCTTCAGCCCGGACTGGAAAAGTTACGTGCGCGCCGACTACACGATCCCTCTGGATAACGGCCTGGACATCGAACTGGGCACCGACTACAGCTGGCAAAGCGAAGTGCAGTACGACATCAGCCAGAACGTCGACACCAAGCAAGGCGCCTACGGCATCTGGAACGCCAGCGTGGCCCTGGCTGACTACAACAACGGCTGGCGCGTGGCATTGCTGGCCAAGAACCTCGCCGACAAGTCCTACTCACCGCTGCTGGCCAGCGGCGGCAACTACATCTACCGCGCTGTACCCCGTGACGATGAGCGTTACTTCGGCGTGCAACTGCGCAAGGATTTCTAGCATGAGCCGTCAACTGAAACTCGGCGCCTTTCTCATGGCCACCGGGCACCATGTCGCCGCCTGGCGCCACCCGGACGTACCGGCGAATGCGGGGTTGGACTTTGCCCAGTACAAACACCTGGCGCGGGTGGCCGAAGCGGCGAAGTTCGATGCGCTGTTCGTGGCCGACAGCGTCGCCGCCGCCACCGGCGAGATCGCCAGCCATATGGCACGCTCGGATCATTTCGAGCCGCTCACCCTGCTCTCGGCGCTGAGTGCGGTGACCGAGCATATCGGCCTGATCGCCACGGCGACCACCAGCTACAACGAGCCTTACCATGTGGCGCGCAAGTTCGCTTCGCTGGATCACCTGTCCGGCGGGCGCGCGGGCTGGAACCTGGTGACCTCGGACAACGCCGCCGAAGCGCAGAATTTTGGCCGCGACGAACACCTCGGCCATCGCGAACGCTACAGCCGCGCCAAGGAGTTTCATCAGGTGGTGACCGGGCTGTGGGACAGTTGGGAAGACGATGCATTTGTGCGCGACAAGGCCAGCGGCAACTATTACGCCCCGGCGAAGCTGCATGTGCTGGACCATGTGGGCGAACACTTCCGGGTCAAGGGCCCGCTGAATGTGGCGCGCTCGCCCCAGGGCCAACCGGTGATCGTGCAGGCTGGTTCGTCCGAAGCCGGCCGTGAGCTGGCGGCGCAGACCGCCGAGGTGGTGTTCACCGCACAGACCTCGTTGGCCAATGCCCAGGCGTTTTATGCCGACCTCAAGGGACGCTTGAGCCAGTACGGGCGCGAGCCGGATTCGCTGAAAATCATGCCCGGCGTGTTTGTGGTGGTCGGGGCGACCGAGGCCCAGGCCCAGGGCAAATTCGAGGCGTTCCAGGCGCTGGTTGAACCGGAGGTGGGTGTCGCGTTGCTGGGGCGCATGCTGGGCAATTTCGACCTGTCCGGCTATCCGCTGGACGGGCCGTTGCCGCAGCTGCCGTTGACCGACAGTGGGCAACGCAGTCGTCAGCAACTGCTGAGTGATTTGGCCAACCGTGAGCAACTGACTCTCGCGCAATTGGGTCGGCGAATTGCCGGTGGCCGTGGGCATTACAGCCTGATCGGCACGCCCGCGCAGATTGCCGATGAGCTGCAGAACTGGTTCGAAAACGGCGCGGCCGATGGTTTCAATATCCTGGTGCCGCACTTGCCGGGTGGGTTGGAAGACTTCGCGCAATCAGTGGTGCCCGAGCTGCAGCGACGCGGCCTGTTTCGCACTGAATACAGCGGTTCCACCTTGCGCGAAAACCTCGGCCTGGCGCGCCCGGCCCATCGTTTTACAGAGGCTGGAGCATGAAAATTCCCGCACTGATCCTGGCCCTGCTGGCCGTGACGCAAACCGCACTGGCCGCCGCCCCCGCCACCCTGCGGATCGGCTACCAAAAGGGCTCCATCGCGCTGGTCCTTGCCAAGCAACATGACCTGCTGGAAAAGCGTTTCCCGAAGACCGATGTGAAGTGGATCGAATTCCCCGCCGGCCCGCAGATGCTTGAAGCGCTGAACGTGGGGGCACTGGATGTGGGTTCCACCGGCGACATCCCGCCGCTGTTCGCCCAGGCCGCCGGGGCCGACCTGGTCTACATCGGCGCCGAACCGCCCAAGCCGAGCGCCGAGACGATCCTGGTGCGCAACGATAGCCCGCTGCATTCGGTCGCGGACCTCAAGGGCAAGAAAGTCGCATTCCAGAAAGGTTCCAGCTCCCACAACCTGATCCTGCGCGCGCTGAACAACGCCGGCCTGAGCTACAAGGACATCCAACCGGTATACCTGCCCCCGGCCGATGCGCGAGCGGCGTTCGAACAAGGCAGCGTCGACGCCTGGGCGATTTGGGAACCCTACTCGTCACTCGCCTTGAGCCAGAGCCCCAGCCAGGTGCTGGCCAATGGCGAAGGCTTGGGCCTGTCGGGACCGGTGTACACCGCCCGGCGCGAGTATGCGCGGGACAACGGTGCGTTTATCCATGATCTGCTCGACGAACTCACCGCCGCCGAAGCCCTTACCCGCAGCCAGCGCGAAGACAGCCTGAAAGTACTGACCGACTTCATGGGCCTGCCCGCCGACGTGGTTGCGCGCTACATGGATAACCGCCCGCCTTCGCCGATTTTGCCGATTGATGAGGGGATCATTCAGGCGCAGCAGGCGACGGCGGATCTGTTTTTCCAGAACCGGTTGTTGCCCAAAGCCATCGAGGTCAAGAGGGCCGTGTGGAAATCCGGAGCCCATTGAGATCCAAATGTGGGAGTGGTCGTACCGCCTCTCCCACATTTTTAATCAGCGTCTAGAAATCGACGGTGGCAGACAGCAGGTAGGTGCGTGGGGTCGACAGGGTCAGCCCCGGCTCGCTGTCATCCGACGCACCCGCCGAGCTCCAATAGCGCTTATCGGCGACGTTCTCGACATTGGCCCGCAGGGTGATGTGCTTGTCATCCACCTTGAAGGCATAGCGTGCGCCGACGTCGATGCGGTTCCAGGCGTCGATTTCCTTGACGTTGGACGGGTCCAGGTACTGCGAACTGGAGTAGATGCCGCGGCTGGTCAGGGTCAAGCCTTCGAGGGTCGGTACGTCCCACTCGGCGCCGAGGTTGACGTTGTACTTGGGCGTGGCCGGCGCGCGGTTGCCGTCGTAGGTACCGTTAGTGGTGTGCGTCAGTTCGCTGTCGATGTACATCACCCCACCGAGCAGGCGGACGCCCTTGAGCGGTTCACCGAACACGCTGACTTCCGCCCCTTGGTTCTGGCGTTTGCCGTTGGGGCCGAATAACCGCGAGGTGGCGTTGGTTTCATAGGCCGGTTGCTTGATGCGGAACACGGCGGCGGTCACGGCGAAGGCTCCGGCGTCGTATTTGGCGCCGACTTCGACCTGGCGGCTGATAAACGGCGGGAAGATCTCGTCTTCATTCCTCGACGTGGACGGCGCGATCTTGCCCTGGCTCAAGCCCTCCATGTAGTTGGCGTACAGCGACAGTTTGTCGGTGGCTTTGAACAGCAAGCCGCCGGATGGCGAGATCTTTTCTTCGTCGTAGCCGGTGAGGCCTTTGACCCCATTGTTCCAGTCATCCACCTTGACCCGCTGCCAGCGCGCGCCAAGGGTCAACAGCAGGCGATCATCGAAGAAGCCGAGGGTGTCGGACAAGGCCACGCCACTGAACTTGTTCTCGGTGTAGACCTTCGCATCCTGGCGCGTGGCCACGGACGGCGTCGCAGTTTGCACGGGGTTGTAGAGATTGCTCGACGCGTTCGCATAACGCGCGCCGCCGTTGGTGAAGTCCATATAGAAGTAGCTGGCGGCCAGGTTGACCTCATGGCTCACTGGCCCGGTGTGAAACCAGTTGCGCACACCCGCGTTGTAGGTGCGCACATTTTCATCACGGGTGAAATCACGGGGCTGCACCGTGAAATCGCCGGCCGCATTGGTCACTGACACTGCATGGCGCAGGAAGTCGTGGTTGCTTTTACGCGCGCCCACACCGCCGTAGAGCATCACCGAATCGCTGAGGTCATATTCGGCATTCACGGTACCGAAGGTGTCGTTGGTGCTGGCCTTGCTCCAGGATTGCGCGTAGTTGTGGCGCACATCGTTGGCGCTCGGCACTGGCGCGGCGGCGGCCACTTGCACACGTTCCTGTGGCGCATCGGTATCGCGTTCGGTGTGGCCGATATCGGTGGAAAGGCGCAGGCGTTCGCCACGGAAATCCAGGCCCAGCACCGCCATTTCGCGGTCGACGCTCTGGTGGTCCCAGGTGGTATCGCCAGATTGCTTCACGCCATTGAAACGCAGGCCGAACTTGTTGTCCTCGCCAAAGCGCCGCCCCACATCCACCGCCCCGCCCGCCTGGCTGTCGGAGGCCCAGGTACCGGTAAACGAAGTGATGTCCTTGTCGGTGGCGCGCTTGGGCACCACGTTGATGCCGCCGCCCACGCTGCCGCGCGGCGAGATGCCGTTGATCAACTGGGTGGGGCCTTTGAAGATGTCGACGCGGTCGGCCATTTCCATGTCGATGGTGTAAGTGGGCAGCACGCCGTACAGGCCGTTGTAGGCCACATCACTGTTGAACAGGCTGAAGCCGCGAATGGTGAACTGTTCATACCGCCCGCCGGCCGGGTTAGTGGCGCGTACCGAGGGGTCGCTGGCAATCAGGTCGCCGAGGGTGCGCGCCTGCTGGTTCTTGACCGTGTCCTGGGTGTAGGTGGTCATGCTGAACGGCGTTTCCATGAAGTCCCGCGTGCCCAGCAAGCCTTGCGAGCCACGGCGCGCCACCTGGCCGCCAGCGTAGGTATCGCCGTCATACAGGCCCGTGGTGCCCAGGATGGACGTCGGCGCCAGCTCCAGGCTGCTGCCATCCGGTACCGGCACCAGCATGTAGGCCTGCTCGCCCATCGATTGCAGTTGCAGGCCCGAGCCTTGCAGCAAACGCGCAAAGCCCTCCTCCACGCCGTACTCACCGGACAACCCAGCGCTGCTGCGCCCGCTGACCAGCGCCGGGTCCACCGACAGGTTGACGCCTGACAACCCGGCAAAACGGGTCAGCGCGGCACTCAGGCTCCCGGCGGGCACCTGGTAGCTGCGGCGGGCGGCGGTGTCTTCGGCATAGCTGAGCGGGACAAACAGCGGGCTGGCGCTGAGGCTCAGCACCAGGCTCAGCTTGAGCAACGGGCGCAAGCGCAAGGGGAGGACTGCGGGCATTGGAAGAAGCTCTCGATTTTGTTCACTTACCTGGAATGACCGGTGAGGTGAAAAAAAGGGACAGGCTTCGACGAAAATCATTCACAAAAAAAGTTCGAGTACTCCTTACGCAGCCTTGATGGCGTGTTTACCCACGCTGAGCGGAGGTGTCGGCCGAATAGATGACGGTTTGCGCACAGTTCGGCGCGACGGTCGGCCGGGTGAAGTAGGTGTCGCCTTCGTCGGTCAGGATCTCGTAGTCGACTTTGCGCGTGGCGCTCGCGTGCTTGATGATTTTCAGCACGCGCTGGAATTTCACGCTTTGCGTACCGTTCAGGTCAGGCCCGGTCAGCACATTGACGCTTTGAAACCAGCCGGCCTGTTGCTTGTTGCCCACCAGCACGCTGGTCATCGCCTCGAACCGCTCCAGCCGGGTGAAGCCCCACAGCGTCTGCTCTTCGACGCTTGCGCCTGGGGTGGCCGCGCCGGTAAACACGAAGAGATTGATCGCCGGGCTGTCTTCGCAAAAGAAATCATACGGGACCAGGCCGTCGACCATTTTCCTGCCGGGCACAAAGCCCTTTTTATGCACCTGAAACATTGCCATCTCCGCTCGATCACTGGCGACCAGTCTAATGAGCGGCGACGTACAGGGCGGTCAAGCCAATGTAATGTCGTGTAAAGATCGCGCGCTGTGCAGGTTGACCTCCACGGTCAGCCCTCCCCCCATCTCATTGCGCGCCTCGATAGTGCCGCCGTGCATCTGCACTGCCCGCGCGGCGATGGCCAGGCCCAGGCCAAAGCCGACAGTGGCATCGCCCACGCCGCGCTCGAACGGCTGGAAGATGCTGTGCAGCCGGTCATGCTGCACCCCCGGGCCTTGGTCGCTGATGCGCACGCTCAAGCGATTGGCCTCGGCATTGACGTGCGCCGAGACCCGCACGGTAGTACCCGGCCGGGTATAGCGCACAGCGTTGCGGATCACATTCTCAAAGCAGCGGTACAGCAACTCGCCGCTGACACAGGCGATAAACGGCGGGCAAGCCTGCAGATGAACGCGGCAGCCCTTGATACCGGCTTCGAACTGCGCATCTTCGACAATCATCGCCAGCAATTCGACGATATCCACCGGCTCGCGCTCGATGCTTTCGGGCCGGCCTTGCAGGCGAGCCAGGGTCAGCAACGCTTCGATCAGGGTGTCCATGCGTTCGGATTCGCGCTCGATGCGTTCGAGCATTTCCAGGCGCGCGGCGTCCTGGCGCAACAGGCCGATGGCCGCTTGCATGCGCGTCAGCGGCGAGCGCAGCTCATGGGAGATGTCGTGCAGCAGGTGCTGCTGGGCTTGCACCAATACCTTCAACTGGTTGGCCATGCGGTCGCAGTCTTCGGCCAGGTCGACGATTTCATCGCGGCGCTTGCCCATGGACGGTTTGACCCGGGTTTCGAAACGCCCCTGGGCCACATCGCTCATTGCCCGACGCAAGTGCGCCAAGGGCCAGGCCAGGTAGTACGCCATGTAACCGCTGAACAACGCACTCATCAGCGTACCGATGATCAGCGGGATCTGGGGCCACGGCCTGCCTGCGTCATTACCCGGCGCATGGGTCGACCGCAGAGACAGCGCCAGGCCCTCCCGGCTGGTGACCGCTTGCTCATAGGCCGGCTGTGCAACGGGAGCGCCAACCAGCAACTGGCCGGTGCTGTCATAGACCCCAATGGCCTCATCCGGCGGCCGCTCCCATACCGTCAGAAGCTGGCCGGCGGCTTGGACACCAAACTGTTGCAGCAGCCTCTTTTCGCTGGCGAGGATCGCCTCCACATGCGGGTCGCCCGGGCGGAAGCGGCCCACCTCAAGCACACCGACGCCCACCAGGAACGTCAAGGTGGTCGCCAGCCAGAAAGCCAGGAACAGCTTCCAGAACAGCAGGCCGGGCTTGCTCATTCGGCAATCAACAGGTAGCCAAGCCCGCGCACGCTCTGGATCCAGGCCTTGGCATCCGGGCGCGGCCCCAGCTTTTGCCGGATGCTGCTGATGTGCACGTCAATGCGCCGATCGTAGCGGGTCAGCGGGCAGCCCAGGGCGTTGAGCGACAGGTCCTTTTTGCTTACCACCTGGCCGGCGCTGCGGGCCAGCTCTTCGAGCAGGCTGAACTCGGTGCTGGTCACACCCAGCTCGGCGCCGTTCCACAGGGCCTCACGCTTGCCTGGCCACAACACCAGCGAGCCGGTCTTGATCACCTCGGTGGTCGGCTGGCCCGCCGCCTGCACCCTGCGCATGATGGCGCGCAGGCGTGCCACCAGCTCGCCTGGGGAACTGGGCTTGGGCACATAATCGTCGGCGCCCAGCTCCAGGCCGGTGATGCGATCGATGTTGTCGCCACGGGCGGTCAGCAGCACCACGGGCACCTGGCTGACCGTGCGGATACGCCGCAGCACCTCGATGCCCGAGCGCTGGGGCAGCATGACATCCAGCACCACAATGCTGTAGCGGCCCGACAGCGCTTCGGCCTCGCCCTCCTCGCCCGTGTGCACGGCCGTGGCTTCGAAGCCTTCACACGCCAGGTACTGGCTCAGCATTCCAGTCAATTCCTGGTCGTCGTCGACTAACAGTACGGAGATCATTGCCGGCTCGTCTGTGGGGTGGGTGCGCATTATCAGCCTTGCAGCAGCGATTCGGGCCAACCTTTACCTAACTTGACATTCGGTTAACCGCACCAAACGCCCCGCGCTCGTATGCTCGCCCTTCACCGGTCGGCGAGTGATCCAAGCGCGCCGGCGCTGCTTGTCGATGTGTTCTGGAAAAGATCTTGATGAATTTTTCGCGCCTGCTCTGCTCGGTTGCGCTGCTGCTCAATGCCTCACTGGTACTCGCCCAAGGCTTCAAAATCTCGGATATTCGAATCAATGGCCTGCAACGGGTCTCGGCGGGCAGCGTGTTCGGCGCACTGCCGCTGAATGTCGGCGACGAAGCGGATGACCGGCGCCTGGTGGACTCCACGCGTGCGTTGTTCAAGACCGGGTTCTTCCAGGACATCCAGTTGAGCCGCGAAGGCGACGTGCTGATTATCAATGTAGTCGAGCGTCCTTCGGTTGCCAGTATCGAATTCGAAGGCAACAAGGCGATCTCCACCGACGACTTGATGAAGGGCATGAAGCAGAGCGGGCTTGCCGAAGGTGAGATATTCCAGCGTGCCACCCTGGAGGGTGTGCGCAATGAGTTGCAGCGTCAGTACGTTGCCCAGGGCCGCTATTCGGCGTCGGTCGACACCGAGGTCATCGCCCAGCCGCGCAACCGGGTCGGCGTGAAGATCAAGATCGATGAAGGTGAAGTGGCGTCGATCCAGCACATCAACGTGGTGGGCAATACGGTATTCCCCGACGACGCCTTGACCGACACCTTCACGCTCAAGACCAGCAACTGGCTGTCATTTTTCAAGAACGACGATAAATACGCGCGGGAGAAACTCTCCGGCGACCTCGAACGGCTGCGCTCCTATTACCTGGACCGTGGCTACATCAACATGGACATCAGCTCGACCCAGGTTTCCATGACCCCGGACAAAAAGCACGTCTACATCACCGTGAACATCCAGGAAGGCCAGAAATACACGGTGCGCGACGTCAAGTTGAGCGGCGAGCTGAAAGTCCCGCAAGACCAGCTCCAATCATTGCTGCTGGTGCAAAAGGGCCAGGTGTTCTCGCGCAAATTGATGACCACCACCTCGGAGTTGATTACCCGCCGCCTGGGCAACGAAGGCTATACGTTCGCCAACGTCAACGGTACGCCCCAGGTCCATGACGCCGACCATACGGTCGACATCCTCTTCAGCGTCGACCCCGGCAAGCGGGCTTACGTCAATCGCATCAACTTCCGGGGCAATACCAAGACCGACGACCAGGTGTTGCGCCGCGAAATGCGCCAGATGGAGGGTGGCTGGGCGTCGACCTACCTGATCGACCAATCCAAGGTCCGCCTGGAGCGCCTGGGGTTCTTCAAGGAGGTGAATGTCGAGACGCCGGCAGTCGCCGGCGTGGATGACCAGCTGGATGTGAACTACGCCGTGGAAGAACAAGCCTCCGGCTCGATTACCGCCAGCGTCGGCTTCGCCCAGAGTTCGGGGCTGATCCTCGGCGGCTCGATTACCCAGAACAACTTTCTCGGCACGGGTAATTACGCCAGCCTGGGGCTGACCCGTTCGTCCTACCAGAGCAAGTACAACATCGGTTTCACCGACCCTTACTTCACGGCCGACGGGGTGAGCCTGGGTTACAACGCGTTCTACAACAAGACCGACTACAACAAATACTACGATGATGGGGTGTCTTATTACGCCATCAACAGTTTTGGCCTGGGCGCCACCCTCGGTTACCCGATCAATGAGACCTCACGCCTGAGTTTCGGCCTGACCGCCCAACACGACAGCATCGAGCCAGGCACTTACAGCGCCGACGAGATCTACGATTTCATCGAGCGCGAAGGCAAGCAGTTCACCAACTTCAAGGCCAACCTGGGCTGGTCGGAGTCGACCTTGAACAAGGGCGTATTGGCCACGCGCGGGCACTCGCAAAACCTCAACCTGACCGTGACGGTGCCCGGCAGTGACCTGAGCTTCTACAAAGTCGACTACACGGGGCAAACCTTCCTGCCCGTCAGCAACACCACGGCCCTGCGCTTGCATACCAAGCTCGGTTACGGCAACGGTTATGGCGCCACGGACGGGCTGCCCTTCTATGAAAGCTATACCGCGGGCGGCGAAGGCACGGTGCGCGGTTTTAAAAGTGGCACCCTCGGCCCGCGCAGCACCCCGGCGACCGGCACCTATGCCAGCGCCGGTCAGGCGTACTATTCAGACCGCGATACCGATGCGTTGGGCGGCAATATCCTGATTACCGGGGGCGCGGAGTACTTGTTCCCGGTGCCGTTCATCAAGGACAACAAATCCGTGCGCACCTCGCTGTTCTGGGACATGGGCTCGGTGTATTCGGACAAATGCTACCTGAGCACCACCCAAGGCTGCGGCAGTGTGGACCTGAGCCAGATGGCCAGCTCAGTGGGGGTGGGCGTGACGTGGTACAGCCCGCTGGGGCCCTTGAGTGTCAACCTGGCGTATCCGATCCGCACGCCGGAGAACGCGGATAAGCAGATCTTCCAGTTTTCCATGGGCCAGACGTTCTGACGCTTCCAGCATTCCGGCGCCGCACTGTGCGCAAGGCTTGACGATCCCGCTACGGCAAAGAGATGCCACCGTAGCGTCGGGATCGTCGCTCCTTCAGCGCAGGAACTTCAGCGCGCCCGCCAGGGCCAGAGCGGCCAGGCAGGTCCAGCCCGAGAACAACCCGCGCCACACACGCCTGCGTGGCACAAACCCCACGCCCCTGACAAAGGCCACGCTCATCGCGGTGAACAACGCCGTTGCCAGCCCATGATCAGCGCGGCCATCTGGCGCGGTCATCATCGGCGGATAGAGCGTACACGCCAGCATCATCGCGATGGCAAGCAGCAAGCTCAGCAGGTGTAGCTGTGAGGGCGCCGGTGCGTCGGCGGCACGCGGCGTCATGGCCGCGTCTCGTCGCGATCGTTCAGGGCGCGGCCGGCTTCGTTCTCGCCCCACATCGCATTTAATATGGCCAGCAGCAGTGCAAAGCCGACTCCCAGCATCCAGGCGAAATACCACATAGTCGTTGCTCCTCCGATGACGCTAGTAGGCTGAATGTTCGTTGGCTTTGATCTGCGCCACGGTGACCTTGCCGCGCATGACGCGATAGGCCCATGAGGTGTAGATCACGATCAGCGGCATGAAAATCAGCGTGGCCCAGAACATAATCGCCAGGCTCAGATGACTGGCAACGCTGTCCCACACGGTCAGGCTGGCCGCCGGTACCGATGACGACGGCATGACGAAGGGAAACATCGAGACACCGGCCGTGCTGATCACGCCGATCACCGCGAGCGACGACGCGACGAACGCGGCCAGGGTCCGCCGCATCATCAGCAACAACGCGGCAGCGGCTGCGCCGCCCAAGCCCAGCACGGGCAGCAGCCACAGCCAAGGGTAATGGCCGTAATTGGCCATCCAGGCACCGGCTTCGCGCACCACCGTCTTGTTGAGAATGTCCGGCAGCCCGGCGGTATCCACCACCGAGGTAATGCGATAGCCGTCGATCCATTGCAACCAGATGCCAGCGATCACAAATGTGCAGAGCAGCACCAACGCCGCGCCCACCCCGCCTTTGATCGCCCGGGCCTGGATCGCCCCTTCAGTGCGGTGCGCCAGGTACGTACCGCCTTGCAGCGTGATCATTGCACTGCTCACCACCCCGGTCAGCAGCGCGAAGGGGTTCAGCAGTTGCCAGAAACTCCCGGTGTACGTCGATACGAGCAGGTCGCTGAAATGGAACGGCACACCTTGCAACAGGTTGCCGAAGGCGATGCCGAACACCAGCGGCGGCACGGCCCCGCCGACAAACAGCCCCCAGTCCCAGGTGCTGCGCCATCTGGCGTTGTGGATCTTGCTGCGATAGTCGAACCCCACGGGGCGGAAAAACAACGCCCACAGGACCAGGATCATCGCCCAGTAAAACCCGCTGAACGCAGTGGCATACACCACCGGCCAGGCCGCGAACAACGCGCCGCCCGCCGTGATGAACCACACCTGGTTGCCGTCCCAGTGCGGCCCCACCGTGTTGATTGCGACGCGGCGTTCCAGGTCTGTGCGGCCTACAAAGGGCAGCAGGGTGCCGACCCCCATGTCGTGGCCGTCCATGATGGCGAAGCCGATCAGCAGTACGCCGACCAGTGCCCACCAGATAATTTTCAGGGTGACGTAATCAAGCATGGTGGAGTTCCTTCAGATTGGCATCGTGGGCATAACGGCCGGTTCCGAGGCTGCCGGGCCCTTGGCGGGCGAACTTGACCATCAGGAACATTTCAACCACCAGCAGCACGGTGTAGAAAGCGACGAATCCTGCCAGCGAGCCATAGAGGTTGTTGATGCTGAGCGTGGAGACGCTCATGTGGGTGGGCAGCACGCCGTAGATGGTCCAGGGTTGACGACCGTATTCAGCGACGAACCAGCCCAGCTCGCAGGCGAGCCAGGGCGCGGGGAGCATGCAGAGCGCCCAACGCAGCAGCCAGCGACGACGTGTGCAGGCCGACTTCAAGGTGCTCCAGAAGGCTAGCCCGAACAGCAGGAGCATGGCGAAACCCAGCGCGACCATGGCCCGGAACGCCCAGAACATCGGGGTTACGCGCGGTACGGTATCGTTCACCGCCTTGTCGATAATGGCCGGGGTGGCCTGGTTGACATCCGCGACGTACTTTTTAAGCAGCAGGCCAAAGCCGAGGTCGGCCTTGTACGCTTCGAAGGTCTCGAACGCCGCCTTATCGGTGCGATCGGCGCGCAGGGCTTCCAGCGCATTGACCGCGGTAATGCCACGCAGGATGCGCGCGCGGTTTTTCTCTTTGATGTCATGAATGCCGGGAATCTGTTTGCTCACCGAGCGCGTGCCGATCAAGCCCATCACCCACGGCACGTCGACTTCCCAGTTGTTCCGGGATTCGGCTTCATTGATGCTGGCCAGCAAGGTCAGCCCCGCCGGCGCCGGCTTGGTTTCCCACATGGCCTCCATGGCCGCGAGCTTGGTTTGCTGCGCCTCGCCCACCGTGTAACCCGACTCATCCCCCAGCACGATGACGCTCAGCACGGAGGCCAGGCCGAAGGCAGCCGCCACCCGAAAACTGCGCTTGGCGAACTCGATGTCACGCCCCTTGAGCAAGTACCAACTGGAGATCGACAACACAAACATTGAGCCGGTGACATAACCGGCAGATACCGTGTGGACAAACTTGGCCTGGGCCACCGGGTTGAACACCACCGCCCAGAAATCCACCATCTCCATGCGCATGGTGATGTAGCTGAACTCCGAGCCCACCGGGTTCTGCATCCAGCCATTGGCGATCAATATCCACAACGCCGACAGGTTGGTACCGATGGCCATCAGCAGCGTGACCAGCAAGTGATGCTCTTTCTTCAGGCGATCCCAGCCAAAAAAGAACAGCCCGATCATGGTCGATTCGAGGAAAAACGCCATCAACCCCTCAATGGCCAGCGGGGCGCCGAAGATGTCGCCCACGTAGTGGGAGTAGTAGGCCCAGTTGGTGCCGAACTGAAATTCCAAGGTGATGCCGGTGGTCACCCCCAAGGCGAAGTTGATGCCGAATAACTTGCCCCAAAAGCGCGTCATATCTTTCCAGATGACATTCCCGGTCATCACATAGACGCTCTCCATGATGACCAGCAGCCACACCATGCCCACCGTCAGCGGCACGAAAAGAAAGTGGTATAGCGCAGTCGCCGCGAACTGCAGCCGTGACAAATCCACCAGTTGTTCTGAGATCACTTGCTTGCCCCTTGAGTCGAGGTGGGTACACCGAATCGGTTGCCGACCGTGTTCGGGTCGACAGTGACGTGCGAATCCCGGACGAACAGCCACCACAGCACGCTCAGCAGCACGAGCTTGATCAGCACCGCGGTGAGCAGATGGCGTAGCAGGCGTTTGTCGGAAATGGTCATGCCAGGCAATTAGCACAGGGCATGCCAAGGCCTGGGTCTGTATTTATATGCTTATAAAACAGAAAGTTACGATGTGATCGGGTTGAATTCAGCGGGAATTGGCAGGCCAGCGCGCTGCCAATCTGCCAGGTTGGCAGCGCGCTGGCAGTCGGAGACTGCCTAGGCCAGGCCCTGTTCTTTCAGGCGTCGGTACAAGGTCCTGTCACTGATGCCCAGGTGCCTGGCCAACTCGCTGCGAGTGCCTTTGAATGTCGCCAGGGCCTGCGCCAGCGTGTTGCTGTCGGACGGTGTCGAAGCCACAGCCTGAGGCGGCAGCGCCACGCATGCCTGGGGTAAATGGACGGCACGGATGACGCCGTCGTCAGCGAACAGGCTGGCTCTTTCCAGCGCATTGCGTAACTCACGGATATTGCCAGGCCAGGGGTACTGCTGGAGCCTTGCCAAGGCTTCAGGGTCTAGGGTCAGGCGGCGCTTGCCGGCACCGCCACGCTGCAGAAAGGAATTGGCCAGCAAGCCGATGTCTTCGACCCGGTTACGCAAGGGTGGCAAGTGAATCGGGAAGGCGCTGATGCGATAGTACAGGTCCTGCCTGAACTCGCCTTTTTCCATCATCTTTTCCAGCGGTTTGTGGGTGGCGGCAATCAATCTGAAATTGGCGTGACAGGTCTCGACACTGCCAACCCGGCGATAAGTCGAGGATTCGATCAGGCGCAACAGTTTCACCTGCATGGCCAGCGGCACATCGCCAATTTCATCCAGGAATAATGTGCCGCCCTGGGCGGTTTCGACCAAGCCGGGCTTGCGCGTGATGGCGCCGGTAAAGGCGCCTTTTTCATGGCCGAACAGCTCGCTCTCGAACAGCGTTTCGGTCAAGCCCGAGCAATCCACCACCACAAACGGCCCGGCGGCCCGCTCGCTGGTTTCATGGACGGCGCGTGCGAACAGCTCTTTACCGGTGCCCGATTCCCCCAGCAGCAGCACCGGCAGCATGGAGGGCGCCACCCGTTGCAACTCCGACAGGGCGAGGTTGAAAGCCGGTGAACAGCCGACCAACCCTTCGTCGCTGGGGCGCGCCGAGGCGCTGCGTACCAGTGTCAGGCGCTCCACATAGGCGGTAATCACCCCGTGCTCGTCGAGGATCGGGCGCAATTCCACGTCGACATGCTCAGGCCCCCGAGGCGTGTGGTGGATGTGCAAGACACGATCCGGCCCACGCATTTCCTGGGCTTTTTTCATCGGGCAATTCTCACCCGCCTGATCACACGGGACGTCGTAATGGTGGGAGATCTGATAGCACTTATGCCCGATGAAGGGCTTGTCGGCGCTGCCGAACTGACGCTGATAAGCCGTGTTGGCCGCCAGGATGTTGTAGTCCGGATCAAGCACGATCATGGGGTTGGGTTCGTGCTCCAAAAACGAAACAAGCGACTGCACTTGATCCGGAGGGGGCACGGCGTTGGTGGGGGTCGGCTGGAAAGTCTTCATCATGGCTCCTGGAATCCATTCTTCTATCCTGGTGTGGCACTGCCACCTCTGTCAACAGGCACTGCCAATGGCAGAAAACCCCATCCGACAGACGCCCGAACACGCCCATACACAAATATAAAGCCCAATAAAATCAATTAGATATCAGACGATTTAGTGGGCGCCATCGCCTGGCAAACTTATTGCACTGTCAGTCCTTAGTCTAAGTGGCTCGGTAAAAAAGCCCCCTCAAGGAGACCGTTCATGCGCGCCAAACTTCACGTCGAAGGCTTCTTCGATCCTGCTACCCATACCGTCAGCTATCTGGTGCTGGATGAAGCCACCCACCACTGCGCGATCATCGACAGCGTTTTGGATTACGAGCCCAAATCAGGCCACACCGCCACCACCTCTGCCGACCGCCTGATAGCCCGGGTGAACGCGCTGAATGCGCAGGTCGAGTGGATTCTGGAGACCCACGTCCACGCCGACCACCTGACCGCCGCGCCCTACCTGAAGGAAAAGCTCGGTGGAAAAATAGGCATCGGCAGCCAGATTTCGACGGTGCAAAAGGTGTTCGGCACGCTGTTCAATGCCGGCAGCGATATGCCCCGCGACGGCAGCCAGTTCGATCACCTGTTCGCCAACGAGGAAACGTTCCGTATCGGCACGCTGCACTGCTCTACGCTGCATACCCCCGGCCATACGCCGGCCTGCATGACCTACCTGATCAGCAATGGCAGTGAAACGGCGGCGTTTGTCGGCGATACCCTGTTCATGCCCGACTACGGCACCGCCCGCTGTGACTTCCCCGGCGGTAACGCGCGCACGCTGTTCCAGTCCATCAACAAAGTCCTGAGCCTGCCCGCGCAGACGTTGCTGTACATGTGCCACGACTACCAGCCGGGCGGGCGTGAGGTGCAATTCGTCAGCACCGTTGCCGAACAGCGCGAACTCAACGTGCATGTGCGTAATGGCATCAGCGAGGAGGCGTTCGTAGCGATGCGCACCAAGCGCGATGCAGCGCTGGACATGCCGACCCTGATTCTGCCCTCAGTCCAGGTCAACATCCGCGCCGGGCATTTGCCTGCGCCTGAAGCCAACGGTACCCGCTACCTGAAAATCCCCCTCAACGTCGTCTGACATTTCCTACCCAAAAAAACACATAAGAAAAATCCCCATCACGGAGACACGTATGGATATCCGCAGCCTTGCACCTGCTCTATCAGTATCAGAACAGATTTTCCCCAGCCAACTGGCCGAACTGAAAGCCGCCGGCTTTCGAGCCATCGTGTGCAACCGCCCCGATGGTGAGGGCGCTGACCAACCGTTGTTTGCCGAAATCAAACGCGCCGCCGACGCGGTCGGCATCGAGGCGCACTATCTACCCGCCGAATCGGGCAAAGTCACCGACGAGCAAGGGATTGCCTTCGGCCAACTGTTGGAAACGCTGCCCAAGCCGGTGTTGGCCTATTGCCGCTCCGGTATGCGCTCGACCACGATGTGGGCGCTGTCACAAGCAGGTCAGCACGACCTGCCGCACATTGTCGAAAGCGCCAAAAAAGCCGGCTTCGACATGAAAGGCGTGATTCGGCGGATTGCGAACCAGGGTCGCACGCCGGTCGAAGTGGCTGAGGCGCAGCACACCGTGGTCATCATCGGCGCTGGCGCGGCGGGTATCGCCACCGCCTCCAGCCTGCTGGCACGCGCGCCGGGGCTCGACATCGCGATCGTCGACCCGGCCGATGTGCATTACTACCAACCTGGCTGGACGCTGGTCGGCGGCGGTGTGTTCGATGCGCGTCAAACGGCCCACACCATGGGCGCCACCCTGCCCCGCGGCGTGCATTGGATCAAGGCCGCGGTGGCGGCCTTCGAACCCGAGAGAAACGCGGTCATTCTGGATGGCTGCCGGGTGGTCAAATACGAGCAACTGATCGTCTGCCCCGGCCTGAAGCTCGATTGGCATGCCATCGAGGGCTTATCAGAGACCCTGGGGCGCAACGGCGTGACCTCCAATTACCTGTATCACCTGGCGCCTTATACCTGGGAACAGGTGCAACACTTGCGCGGTGGCCGGGCGATTTTCACGCAGCCGCCCATGCCGATCAAATGTGCCGGGGCACCGCAAAAAGCCATGTACTTGTCGGCCGATCATTGGAAACGCAGCGGTGTGCTGGATGCCGTCGACATCGAGTTCCACAGCGCCGGCGCGGTGCTGTTCGGGGTGGCCGACTATGTGCCGGCGTTGATGGAATATGTCACGGCGTATGGGATCGACCTGAATTTCGGCAATACCCTCACCCACGTCGATGGCCCGGCACGCACCGCCACGTTCAGCAGCGTACACGCCGATGGCAGCGCTCGCCGGGTGACGCGCGAGTTTGATTTGCTGCATGTGGTGCCGCCGCAGATCGCGCCGGATTTCATTCGGGTCAGCCCCCTGGCAGACGCGGCGGGTTGGGTAGATGTCGAGCCCGCCACGCTGCGCCATAAAACCTGGGCCAACATTCACGCCCTGGGCGACGTAGCCAACACCAGTAACGCCAAGACAGCCGCCGCCGCGCGCAAGCAGGCACCGGTGGTGGCCCATAACGTGTTGGCGGCACTCGGTAAGGCAACCGGCGTCGCCCAGTACGACGGTTACGGCTCCTGCCCGCTGACAGTGGAGCGCGGCAAGATTGTATTGGCGGAGTTCACCTACGGCGGCAAGGTCGCCCCCAGCTTCCCGTCATGGCTGATCGACGGCACTCGACCTTCCAGGCTGGCCTGGCTGCTCAAAGAGCGGATTCTTCCGCCGCTGTACTGGAAAGGCATGCTCAAGGGGCGGGAGTGGCTGGCGAAACCCGAGTTGACCGACCAATGAATGCCGCGCAGAAGGCAAGGACACTCAGATGATCATCGTCTTACTGCTGGGGCTCACGGTGGGCGTGATTCTGGCCCTGACCGGTGCCGGCGGCGGCATACTCGCGGTGCCGTTACTGGTATTCGGGGCGGGCTTGAGCATGGCCGAGGCCGGGCCTATTGGCCTGCTGGCGGTAGGGCTGGCCGCGACCCTGGGCGCGGTGATGGGCCTCAAGAACGGCACCGTCCGCTACAAGGCCGCGTTGTTGATCGCGGCCGCGGGGATCGTCTGCTCGCCCCTGGGCCTTTGGTTGGCACAACGCACACCGAATCGTCCGTTAACGGTCCTGTTTGCCTGCGTGCTGATGTACGTGGCGTTCCGGGTATTCAAGCGCTCGTTGCCGCCCTCCCCGGCCTCGAAGACCGCCGTCGCGCCCAAGCCGCCTTGCGTATTGAACCCCCAGCGCGGAAAGCTGAACTGGACGGCGCCGTGCGCCTGGGCGCTCACCGTGTCTGGCATAGTCGCGGGCGGGCTGTCGGGCCTGCTCGGCGTGGGGGGCGGCTTTGTGATGGTACCGGCGCTGCAGCGATACACGAATTTGACCACGCAGTCGGTGCTGGCAACGTCCCTGGCGGTGATAGCGCTGGTGTCCATTTCCGGCGTTGCGGCCAGTTCGGCGGCCGGGCATTTGCAGTGGGCAATTGCGCTGCCGTTCTCTCTGGGCGCATTGTCTGGCATGGCCGGCGGACGCCTGATCGCGGCTCGGTTGGCGGGGCCCCACCTGCAACGAGGGTTTGCCGCCGTGTCGATGCTGGTGGCGGTGGCCCTGCTGGTCAAGGCGATTAATACATGAACCTGAACGAGCGACTTTCAGGCGCGCCTGAACCGCGCCAGTCCCCCAAGATGTGCACAGGAGAAACCCCATGACTGTCGACTGGCTCAACTTCACCCCCTGGTCGTCCCTGGCAGGCGGCGCATTGATTGGCCTGGCGGCCAGCCTGTTCGCCGTCGGCAACGGCCGCATCGCCGGCATCAGCGGCCTGATCGGCAGCCTGCTGCAGCGCGGTGGCGAAGGCGTAAGTGAAAAAGCGCTGTTTCTGCTGGGCCTGCTGGTCGCGCCGCTGCTATGGGGCTTGTTTGCCGCGCTGCCGGCGATTGAGTTCCAGAGCGGCGGGCTCGGGCTGATCGTCGCCGGTGTGCTGGTGGGGGTTGGTACGCGGTATGGCTCAGGTTGCACCAGTGGCCATGGGGTGTGTGGCTTATCACGCCTGTCGCCGCGCTCAATGGTCGCCACGGTTTGTTTCATGGCCAGCGGATTCCTGACGGTGTTTGTGCTGCGTCATCTACTGGGGGTTTGAACATGCTCAAAGTCACGGCATTCATCGCCGGCCTGCTGTTCGGTCTGGGCCTGCTGCTGGCCGGCATGGCCAACCCGAGCAAAGTGCTCGCGTTCCTGGATTTGGCTGGGGCCTGGGACCCGTCCCTGGCGCTGGTCATGGGCGGCGCCATTGCCGTCGCGATTGGCCCGCTGACCTGGGCACGCCGACACGCCCGTTCGCTCCTGGGCGCGCCCATGCAGTTCCCTGCCAAGCGTGAGTTGGACCGGCGCCTGATCGGCGGCAGCCTGTTATTTGGCATCGGTTGGGGGATCGCCGGAATTTGTCCTGGGCCGGCCGTGGCCATCCTGCTGACCGGGCATTGGCAAGCGTTGGTGTTCATGGTGGCCATGCTGGGTGGCATGTTGTTATTTACGGCCCTGGAAAACCGCCGCGGTCGTTGATTGCGTTTGCACTCTCAACAGCAATAGCGTTGCAGCCGATCATTCAAGAGCGATTATTTAAGGCTCAACTTATCGGCTGAATCGAATCATCGGTTTAATGCAACAAACAATGATTATCACCATAACGATATTATCCAGCGGATGAATACCCGCACCTAAAAAATTCAACTATGAGTGCCCGACTTGTTAGCCATTCGTCGAATATGGCCCTTTGCGAGCAGCGTTTTATAGTGGGCAGCACAAACCCCCACCCTGATTAAAATTGTTGCCTGGTACTTTTAATGCCCCTCAAACAATCCACACCCAATACCCTTCCCATTAATGAGGAGTTCTTGCAATTAATGCAGGCGACGCTGAACGCCCAAACCAGTTGGATGACAACCGTAAACCATTTAGAAGAGGCTTGCGATGAGGTCTGGCTCGCCCGCATGTGGGAGGTCGAGAACCTTGAAAATCACTACAGGGCTTGCCAGGACCAGCTGTTTTCCTACCTGAAAAAAGCCATCAACCATTAAATTCATGATGACGATCGTGGCCCTTTCGGGAAGTTGTCGCTCTCTATTCGGGCTCACCAGAACCTGGCCTTCCTGAATATTCGACTAAAGCACAAGATCACACTATGAGCCTTCTGAAAACGCACTTGGTTAATTGGCCAATCTTTCCACCCCCCGAAAAACAAGGTGCTTTAACCTTTCAGTGGCACTACCGCCCTTCATTCCACCTCTCGATATTTTTTCATGCAGTGCTCAAAACCAGCCGGAGTAATAGTGTGGCCGTCACACTCACGCTAAAGCATTGCGATTCAAGGTCGACACTCAGAACTCACTTATCAACCTGCGTTACTACCGGGAGTCCATATGTTCGGCTGGATCAGCAATATCCGAGTCAGTGCTAAATTAAGTTGGGGGTTCGGTCTGGTACTGGGGCTTGCGTTGTTACTGGCCGCGACCGGCTGGTACGCCGTGGTGACGTTGACCGATCGTGGGCTGAAAGTTGAAAAAATTGCGCAGGTCAGCGATTACACCAAAGACTTGCGAATCATTCGTCTACGCATCGGTACGAACTCCCAACCGAATGCCTATCAACCGTTGCAGCAAACCCTGGATCAGCTCGCAGCCCACCTGCACAGTATTCGGGCACTGTTCATCGACCCACTGGATGCCGACCTGATCCAACAGCAGGAAAATGCGGTCACCGCGTACGGAGGGCTGCTGCACGACCTGTCCACCCCCGGCATTGACCAGGCGTCGTTGTTTAAACGGATGGGCCAGTTGGGTGACCTGCTGCTCGATACCACGCAAAAACTCATTCAATCGCAAAATGCCAAACGCGATGCCGACGCCGCTTCCACCAAGACCCTGCTGGGGCTCGTCGCGGCCTTGGCGCTGTTGCTGGGCGCCCTCGCTGCGTGGGTCATCACCCGTCAAATCGTGAACCCACTGCAACACACGCTCCGGGCGGTGAACCGCATTGCCCAGGGTGATTTGACCGAGCATCTGCAGGTCAACCGGCGTGACGAACTGGGCCAGCTGCAATCAGGCCTTCAGCAGATGATGCTCAACCTCCACGAACTGATCGACGGCATTCGCTCCGGTGTTATCCAGGTGGCCAGCGCGGCCGAGCAGCTGTCGGCGGTCACCGAGCACACCAATTCCGGCATCAGCAACCAGAAAGCCGAAACGGATCATGTGGCCACGGCAATGAACGAGATGACCGCCACCGTGCACAACGTCGCACGCAATGCCGAAGAAGCTTCTGCGGCGGCATCCATCGCCGATCAGCAGGCCAGCGAAGGGGAACGGATCGTGGGCGAAGCCATCGCGCAAATCCAGCGATTGGCGGCAGAACTCAACCAGTCGGCGGACGCGGTGCGCCATCTCCAGGAACAAAGCGACAAAATCGGCGGCGTACTGGATGTGATCAAGGCCGTGGCCCAGCAAACCAACCTGCTGGCGCTGAACGCGGCCATCGAAGCGGCCCGCGCCGGAGAGGCTGGTCGCGGGTTTGCGGTGGTCGCGGACGAGGTCCGCAACCTCGCCCTGCGCACCCAGCGCTCCACCGAAGAAATTGAAACCCTGGTCGCCGGCGTCCAAAGCGGCACCCACGCCGTGGCCTCCGGCATGGAAAGCAGCCTGCTGCTGAGTGAAAGCAGCGTGGAATGCACCCATCGAGCGGTCAATGCGCTGGAGAACATCACGGGCAAGGTCTCGATCATTCAGTCAATGAACCAGCAGATTGCCACGGCAGCCGAACAACAGAGCGCTGTCACCGAGGAGATCAATCGCAGCGTGATCAACGTCCGCGACATTTCCGAGCAGACGGCCAACACCTGCGAAGAAACCGCAGCGTCGAGTAACGAGCTGGCGCGGCTGGGGCATGAACTGGAAAGGTTGGTGGAGCGCTTCAAGGTCTAGGGGCGCGAGGGGTGGGCTGATTGCACAAACTTGCCGCTCAAGCGCCTAACGCCGGCAACATGACGCTCTCAGTCAACTCTGACCGCTGTGTACAAGTAACGCAAAAGCTCAGGAATTAGAGTTGAAGCGCCAGGGGAAGCTACCCCAGCTCACAACTCCAATAATAGAGCGACGTCAATGAGACTGACACCATCCTTGCCAGCGTGCCTGGCTCTGAGCTTCGTATCACTTGCCACCTATGCTGCCGAGGGCCCTCCTCCGCCCTCCGTCAGCCAACCCAGCGGTATCAACCTGGGCGGCACCAGCTTCTACGACGGGTTCGCCGGGCCACCCGGGCTGACGCATCAGACCTATCTGAAATTCAGTACGGCCAGCAGCATTCGTGACAATGGCGGCAAGGACAACCGCAACTTCGATAACCCGAAGATCAATGTCATCAGCTTGATCAACCAATTCAGCTATTACTCACCCGACACCATCGGCGGTGGCGCGCACCTGGGTTGGAGCCTGTTGGTACCCGTGATCTCACTGGACGGCGACTTTGGCGACAACGGCGCCAAACTCAAGGACAACGGCGTTGGCCTGGGCGACGTCACGGTCGGCCCGCAGATCCAGTTCGATCCGATCGTCAATGCCGAAGGCCGGCCGGTGTTTGTGCAGCGCGTGGCCTTCGATACGATCCTGCCCACCGGCAAGTACGACAAACACAAGGACTTGAATACCGGCTCCAACTACTTCTCCTTCAACCCCTACTGGGCCGCGACCTTGATGCCGGCACCGCGCTGGGAAGTGAGCTGGCGCCTGAATTACCTGTACAACTTCAAGAACGACGATCCAGCCAGCAGCTCGGCGCAGTTCTTTGAAGGGCGACCGGTGCGCGACACCCAAGCAGGGCAATCGGCCTGGGCCAACTTTACGGCCTCGTACGAGGTGTTCCCGAAGGTCTCGGTCGGGATCAACGGCTATTACTTCCGGCAGATTTCGGATGACCAGGTCAACGGCGACCGCTTGAGTAATTCCCGCGAGAAAGTCCTCGGCATTGGCCCTGGCCTGTTCTGGAAGATCACTGAGGACAAGGCGTTCTGGCTCAATACCTATAAAGAAACCGGCGTAGAGAACCGCAGCAAAACCGATTACGCCGTGCAAGTTCGCTACGTCCATAAGTTCTGACTGAGGTGATGTGTGATGAATGCGCTCGACTCCATCGACAGCAAGCAATCACTGGGCGTTATCTGCCTGATGATGGTCATTTCCCTGGGAACGCTGCAGATCCAGCCGATTCTGGGCGGCGCGTTGATTGATCAACTGGGTGTGCCGCTCAATGCCATCGGCACGATTTTCGCCGCCGAGCTGATCGCGATGGCCATCGCCTGCGGCGCCTGTGCGCTGTTGATGGCGCGTGTCGACCGCCGCCGCTTTGCCCTGGTAGCGTTGTTGATCCTGGCCGCTGGCAACCTGGTCAGCACCCAGCTTCACAGCCAGGCATGGCTGGTGGTCTTCAGAATCATCTGCGGCGCCAGCGGTGGCGCGGTCATGGCGGTGGTATATGCGACCGCGGCACTGCGCAGGTCCAAAGATGCGACCTTTGCGGTGATCAATATCGGCAACCTGTTATGGGGCATGCTGCTGGTCACCTCCATGCCCCTGCTGTTGCGGGGGTTTGGCGTACAGGGTGCCTTTTGCCTGCTGGCCATCACCAGCCTGCTCGCCGCACTGGGTTGCTGGAGAATACCCAGGCACTACCCGGACGCCCAACGCATCGCCCATGGCGCAGCCCGGCCGTTCGGGCTGACGTCGATGCTGCTGATCGCGCTGTTTGCGCTACTGTTCTTCGGGCACTCCGCCCTGTGGGTGTATCAGGAACGCATCGGCAAAAGCCTGGGCCTGGAGCCCCAGCAGATCGGCGCCATCCTCGGTGGCAGCATCCTGGCGGGCGCCCTCGGTGCCGGCCTTTCCGGGCTGATCGGGCGGCGTCTGGGGCTATTGTTCCCGCAACTGTTGAGCTTCGGCACTGCGTTACTGGCCACCCTGATCATGGTCTACGGCGACAGCACCGTGGCATTCGCCACCACGGCTTGCCTGATTCATATGGTGTGGTTTTTCAGCTTGCCGTACCTGCTGTCCATGGCCGCCGAACTCGACCCCTCCGGTCGATTGGCCGGCCTTGGCAACGCAGCGATTTTCGTCGGTCAGGGCCTTGGCCCCTTTGGCGCCGCGCTGGTAGTCGGCGAAGGGCACTTTCGCGCGGTGGGTTGGCTCGCCGCCTGCGCTTATATGCTGGCCTTGATCATCTCGTGCCTGGTGGTGGCCCGTTTCCGTCGAGGCGTGAAGCCTTGTGGGCAAGCCCTGGCAACCCAATCCGCCTGAACGACGTCAACCAAACCGCTCAATGAGATCACGCAATGAATACGCCATTCCCCAATACCCCCGAATTTTCCGGGGCGCTGTATGCACCCAGCCGCGTCGAGGGCGAGGTGTACGACCTTGAAGTCGAAGGCACCCTTCCCGAGTCGATCCGTGGCACTTTTTATCAGGTGTCGCCGGACCCGCAGTACCCGCCGATGCTCGGCAGCGATATTTTCTTCAACGGCGACGCCCTGGTCAGCGGTTTTTACTTTGAAGGCGGCAAGGTCTCGCTGCGTCGACGCTATGTGCTGACCGATCGCCTGGTCGCTCAACGCCGTGAAGGGCGTTCGCTCAACGGCGTGTACCGCAACGTCTACACCAACGACCCGCTCGCGGCCAAAAACAACACCACCGCCAACACCTCGGTGATCCCGCACAACAACGTCCTGCTGGCGCTCAAGGAAGATGCCATGCCCTGGGCCCTGGACCCACAGACGCTGGAAACCCTCGGCGAGTGGAATTTCGACGGGCAGATCAACTCTGCAACGTTCACTGCCCACCCCAAGCTCGACCCCGTCACCGGCAACCTGCTGGCCTTCAGCTACGAAGCCAAAGGCGACGGCACACCCGACATGGCCTATTTCGAGATTTCGCCGCAGGGAAAACTGCTGCATGAAATCTGGTTCCAGGCCCCCTATGCAGCGATGGTCCACGACTTCGCGGTCACCGAACATTATGTGGTGTTCCCGCTGATCCCGCTGACGGTAGACGTCGAGCGCATGAAAAATGGCGGCCAGCATTTCCAGTGGCAACCCGAGCTGCCCCAGCTGTTTGCCGTGCTGCCCCGCCATGGGCATGCGCGGGACGTGCGCTGGTTCAAAGGGCCCAAGGACGGCTTCCAGGGCCACACCCTGAATGCGTTCGACGAAGGCGGCAAAGTCTATCTGGACATGCCGGTCACCGGCGGCAACATCTTTTACTTCTTCCCCCAGGCGGACGGTTTTGTACCGCCACCGGAAACCCTGGCCGCCAGCCTGATGCGCTGGGTGTTCGACCTCAACAGTGCGCAAGATGAACTGCAACCCCAGGCGCTGACCGACTACCCCTGCGAGTTTCCCCGCTGTGATGACCGCTACATCGGGCGCAAATATGAACATGGATTCCTGCTCGCCTTCGATCCAGAGCGCCCCTACAACCCGTCGAACGGGCCGATGCCGTTCCAGTTCTTTAACCTGCTGGCTCACCTCAACCTCACCACCGGTGTCACCGATGCCTGGTTTCCCGGTGACAGCGGCTGCTTCCAGGAACCCATTTTCATTCCACGCTCCGCTGACGCCGCGGAAGGCGATGGCTACGTGGTGTGCCTGCTCAACCTGATTGCCGAAGGCCGCAGCGAACTGGTGGTGCTGGACGCCTCCGCCATGGCCGCCGGCCCCATCGCACGCATCAAAATCCCGTTCCGCCTGCGCATGTCACTGCATGGCTGCTGGGCACCGCGCTAAATCGTCCCAGCGTTCCCCCTTCCGCGCGTCACGCCCGTGGCCATCCACTTGCTGGAATGGCACGGGCTGCCTGGCATTGCCGGCCTCGATCCGATGATCGAACAGAAAAATCTCATTTATTTCATATTGCAGGATTTATGCATAAATCCCACTTTACAGGATAAATGTGCAGGACTAGATTAACCCCCATTGCCGCCATCTCCCGCTGCCCTTTACGAGAGGACACTTCATGAAACTCGCAAGCTTCATTGTTCACGGCCGTACGACCTACGGTGTGGTCGACGGTGACCAGTTGATTGACCTGGAATCGGTCAAGCCCACCGTTGGCACGGACCTCAAGCAAGCCATCACCGCCCATCGCCTCGGGGAACTGACCCCAGCCGTGCTGGCGTCATTGCCCCGCGTCGCAATCGCGGACGTGACGTTCCTGCCAGTGATCGCAAACCCCGGCAAAGTGCTGTGCATCGGCATCAACTACGCCACCCACGTGCGTGAAACCGGGCGTGACATGCCAACCTACCCGATGATTTTCACGCGCTTCGCCGACAGCCAGGTGGCGCACCTGCAACCGATCATTCGTCCGAAGGCTTCGCACAAACTGGACTTCGAAGGCGAGCTCGCGGTGGTCATCGGCAAAACCGCGCGGCACGTCAAGGCAGCGGATGCATTGGACTATGTGGCCGGTTATGCCTGCTACAACGATGGCAGCGTCCGCGACTGGCAGAAGCACACCATTCAGTTCGTGCCGGGTAAGAATTTCCCCAACACCGGCGGCTTCGGTCCCTGGCTGGTAACGCGCGATGAGATCGGCGACCCGCAGGACCTGGAATTGACCACGCGCCTGAACGGCGAAGTGATGCAACACACCTGCACCAGCGACATGATTTTCAGTGTGCGCCAGTTGATCGAGTACTGCTCCACCTTCACCGAACTGGCGCCCGGCGATGTGATTGTCAGCGGCACCACCGGCGGCGTCGGCGCCTTCCGCGAACCAGCGGTCTGGATGAAGCCCGGCGATACCGTCGAAGTCGAGATAGCCGGCATCGGCATTCTGCGCAACAACATCGCCGACGAGCAGTAAGCCATGCAGCCATTGTCTGAAGCAGAACAGCTGTCCGAACAGGACGCCGATAGCAAAGGTTCGAGCCTTGAACGCATGCTGCGGGTACTGGATTTATTCACCGAAGCCAGCCCGATCTGGGCGGTCGACGAAATGGGCGCCGCACTGGGCTATACGCGCTCGACCATCTATCGCTATGTGCGCGAACTGGCCGAGGCGAGCCTGTTGTTTCAGGTCGAAGCCGGACGCTACGCACTCGGCGCGCGGATTATCACCTGGGACCGCCAACTGCGCCTGAGCGACCCCCTGGTGCGCGCCGCACAGTCGCTGGAACACGACCTGCCACGCTGGAGCGAACAACAGGTCTGGCTGATCTGCCGGCTGTTCAAGGACCAGGTGGTGTGTATCCACCAGCATGGCGAGTTGTTCAGTGAGGTCAGCTACTCCCGGGGCTCACCCAGGCCGCTGTTCCTCGGCGCAACGTCGAAGGCGATCCTCGCCAACATGACCTCGCGCCAGCACAACCAACTGTTCCTGGAAAACCCTGATGAAGTGCGCGCCAGCCACCTGGGCCAGACCTGGGAACAGTTCCGCCGCTCGCTGCAGCAACTGCGTCGCCAGGGCTATGTCGCCAGCGCGGCGGAAATCGATCCCGGCGTCTACGGCCTGGCGGCGCCGATCTTCGACAGCGACGGCAAGGTGGTCGGCAGCATCAGTTGCGTGCGCCCGATCCAGCAGCGCGACAACGCCCAGGAAGCGCAACAAGGGGCACAGATGCTGGCCCTCGCGCAGACGCTGTCGCAACGCATGGCGGCGCTGACCCATCGCCCGCCGCAGCCGGACTGAAACCTTTGGAAGGGAATAACAATGACAACCCTCAACAGCTTCAGCACTCAAGTCCTGATCGTCGGCGCCGGCCCCACCGGGCTGACCCTGGCCAACCTGCTCGGCCAGGCCAATGTGGACACCCTGATCGTCGACCGCAAACCCGGCACCGTGACCGAACCCCGCGCCGTTTCGATCGATGATGAATCCTTGCGCACCATGCAGGCGATCGGGCTGGATGACGCCGTGTTACGCGACGTCGTGCCCGGCTACGGTGTGCATTACTTCACCCGCGCAGGCGGCCGTTGCTTTGGCAAGGTCGAGCCCACCGGCAGGTTATATGGGTTCCCCAAGCGCAATGCGTTTCGCCAGCCGCTGTTCGAAAGCACGCTGAAGGTCGGCCTTGAACGTTTTGCCAACCTGACAGCGCGCTTCAATCACGAACTGCTCGAGTTCACTCAAGACCAGCACGGCGTGCGCGCGTTGATCAAGGATGCCGATGGCCAACTGCTCGACGTCAAGGCCAGCTACCTGATCGCCTGCGACGGCGGTCGCAGCCCGGTGCGCAAGCAACTGGGGATCGAGATGGTAGGGTCGAGTTTTTCCTCACGCTGGCTGGTGGTCGACACCGACCAGGACGACGACCCCTTCTGGCAGACCCGCGTGTATTGCGATGCCCGACGCCCGGTGGTGGAAGTGCCCGGCCCGCACCATACTCGGCGCTTTGAGTTCCAGCTCAAGTCGGGCGAAACCGATGCGCAGGTGCTCAGCCCCGAATGCCTGCACACGCTGCTTCGTCCGTTCAAGGGCGATGCCCCGGTGTCTATCGTGCGCAAGACGGTCTACACCTTTCATGCCCGCGTCGCCGAGCGTTGGCAGGTCGGCCGCGTATTTCTTGCCGGCGATGCCGCCCACTTGACCCCGCCCTACGCCGGGCAAGGGATGAACAGCGGCGTTCGCGACGCGCACAATCTGGGCTGGAAGCTGATCGCTGTGCTCAAGGGCCAAATGGCCGCAACCGCCCTGCTGTCCTACGAAAGCGAGCGGCGCGACCATGCCTGGGCCTTGATCAAGCTGGCCCTGAACCTTGGCGTGGTCATGGCGCCGGCCACCGTGCTGCGGGCTCGCCTGATCAGCGCGGCCTTCGCGTTAATCGGCCTGGTGCCGCCGCTGCGCGATTATTTCCTGCAAATGCGCTTCAAGCCCAAACCACGTTTTACCAAAGGCCTGGTATTGCCCGAAGGCAAGGCCGGGAAGCTGGCCTGCGGGCAAATGTTTCCTCAGCCATTGCTGACCGATGCCCAAGGCCACATACAACTGCTGGACACCACCATCGGTGCCGGTTTTGCCCTGATCCAATATGGCGACCCCGCTCGCCAGCGCCTGGATGAACTGCGCCACGGCCTTTGGGACCACCTGGAAGCCAAGCGCATCCTGATCCTGCCGGCGCACGTGCAGGCCCTGCCATCACTGCCCGGCTGCACCGTGCTGCACGACCGCGAGGATGCGCTCAAGGACCTGCTCGGCGACAGCCACACGTTTGTGCTGCTGCGCCCGGATCGCTATGTGGCCGCCATCTTCGACCTGGCCACACAAGACCAGGCCGCTGGCGCATTGCAGTCGTTGTTCGGCATCACCCTGACGAACCATCGCGTGGATCAGCCGGCGATGGCGCCCGTCTACCCCTGAACCATCAGCCCCAGAGGTGTTTATGCAAACCTTGCAGACTTCCACTCCCGCACGCCTGTGTTACCTGCACCTGGCGAGCAAAGCGCCCCAGCAGCAAGTCGATTTCTATCGGCGCCTGCTGGACATGGACAGCCTGGCGCAAGCCGACGGCAGCTGGCTGCTCCAGGGGCCTCAACGGGCCATGCTGATCTCGCCCGCCGACCATAGCGGCCTGCTCGCGGCGGCGTACGACCTAGGCAGCCAAGCACACTTGAACGAGCTGCGCACGCGCCTGCTCGGCAACGGTTGTAACGTCGAGGCGCTCGACTCGCCGTTGCTGGAAGCGGGCGCCTTTCAAATCCGTGACCCCCAGGGTCGACAAACCGTATTTGGGGTGTCTCGCAGCGCGTCCACGCTCGACCGCAAGGGCATGCCGGGCCGCCTGCAGCACGTGGTGTTCCAGACCACGGAGCTGGAAGCGATGATCGACTTCTACGTCAACACGGTGGGCTTCACCGTCTCGGACAACGTCGTCGACGAGCAGAGCGGCCAGCTCACCACCTGCTTCCTGCGTTCGGACGATGAGCACCATTCGCTGGCGTTCTTCCGCGGATCGAAAAACGAGTGGGATCACCACTGTTACGAAACCAACGAATGGAACGACATTCGCGACTGGGGCGACCGCTTCGCCAAGGAACGCATCACCTTGTTCTTCGGCCCGGGACGACATGGCCCAGGCAACAACCTGTTCTTCATGGTGGTCGATGCCGATCGCAACCGCCTGGAGTTCTCGGCCGAGCTGGAGATCACCGAGGCCACGCGCCCGCCTGGCGTCTGGCCGCAGGAGGAATACACCCTCAACTCCTGGGGACGCGCCTGGATCCGAAGCTGAATACGCACAACCTAAAGGGTCTGCCCTCACCCACCCTCAATCGACGCGGCTACCTGCCTCAAAGGTAAGACAATGACAACTCCAATACTCGCGGCCTACGCCATCAACGGCGACCAATACATCAACGGCACCTGGCGCGCCGGTGGTTCGACACGACGCCTGGACGACCGCAACCCCTTCAACGGCGAACCCTTGCTGGAAATGCCCCTGGCCTCGGTGGCCGACCTGGATGACGCCTACCAGGCCGCCCAGCGCGCACAGACCGACTGGGCCGCGCTGCACCCGACCGAGCGCGGCGCACAGCTGGAAAAGCTCGCCCAGGTCATCCAGAACCGCCGCGAAGAAATCATCGACTGGCTGATCCGTGAGTCCGGCAGTACCCGCATCAAGGCGGGCATGGAGTGGCAGTTCACCCTCAACCTGGTTCGCGAGTGCACCACCCTGCCGATGCAGGTTGAGGGACGGATCCTGACCAGCTACAAGCCTGGTGAGCAGAGCTTCGTGTTTCGCGAACCACTGGGGGTGGTCGGTGTGATCAGCCCGTGGAACTTCCCGCTGTACCTGAGCATGCGTTCCGTGGTGCCGGCACTTGCGCTGGGCAATACCGTGGTACTCAAGCCGGCCAGCGACACGGCAGTGACCGGCGGCCTGCTGATTGCCCACCTGTTCGAAGAAGCCGGGTTCCCGGCCGGTTCGCTGAACGTGGTGGTCGGCGCGGGTTCGGAGATTGGCGATGCCTTCGTCGAACACCCGATACCGAGCCTGATCTCTTTCACCGGTTCCACCGATGTGGGACGCAATGTCGGACGCATCGCCACCGGTGGCAAGCACATCAAGCGGGTGGCGCTGGAGCTGGGCGGCAACGCGCCGCTGGTGGTGCTGGAGGATGCGGACATCGAGATCGCGGCGCATGCCGCCGTGGTCGGGCGCTTCCTGCATCAGGGCCAGATTTGCATGAGCGTCAACCGGGTCATTGTGGATCGCTCGCTGTATGCCGATTTCGCAGCGCTGGTGGTCGAGCGCGTGCGCAATCTCAAGACCGGTGACCCGGCCCAGGCCGATACGGTGATCGGGCCGGTGGTCAACCAAAGTCAGCTCGACGGTCTGCTGGGGAAGATCGCCGCCGCCGAGCGCGCCGGTCTCAAGCAGTTGTGTGGCGGCCAGGCGCGCGGGCTGGTGCTGCCGGCCCATGTCTTTGGCGAAGTGGGCCCCGACCAGGCCCTGGCTCGCGACGAAACCTTCGGGCCGTTGCTGCCGTTGATGATCGCGCAAAACCAGGCCCATGCCCTGGAGTTGGCCAACGCCAGCGAGTACGGTCTGTCCAGTGCGGTGTTTACCCGCGACATGGCGCGCGGCCTGAGCTTTGCCCGTGGCATCGTGGCGGGCATGACCCATATCAACGACATCACGGTCGATGATCAGCCCAATGCGCCGTTCGGCGGCGAAAAGAACTCCGGCCTTGGCCGCTTCAATGGTCACTATGCCTTGGATGAATTCACCCGGGCCCATTGGGTGACCTGGCAAGCCGGGAGCCATCACTACCCGTTCTGATCGTCTGCGAGGATCGGGCAGGGTCCAGCCCTGCCCCGTCTGCCCAAAACAAAAAACAAAAGGCGAAACCAATGAATAATCTAGCCTGTGTGTCCACCGAACAGGTCATGCGCTCCGATCGGCTGATGAAGTGGAAAGAATTCATGAGCGATCATCTGGGCCGCACGCCGGAGTATATAAAGCGCCTGGAATCCACCCACATCGACCCGCTGCACAACGGTAATTTCCAGGGGCGACTGGAATACGGCGACCTGGGCCAGTTGCGTTTCTGCCGCATGACCGCCAGTGCCCATCGCTATTCACGTCACCTGAGCCAGGCGCTCGATGTGCTCGACACCCCGCGTATGCTGATATTGCAAATCGCCGGTGTCAGTCACTTCGAGCAAGGCCAGAAAAGCAGCGCCGTCGCGCCGGACGAGATGCTCCTGGTCGACTGCGGCAAACCCTTCAGCGTCACCAGTACCCAGGGCTGCGAGCACTTTATCCTGCTGTTCCAGGGGGCTGCCGGGCAACTGACCCAGACCGGCGACATGCACTTGAGCGGCCGCAACGGGCTGGGGCGCATGCTGATGCACTTGATCAGCGACGCCTACCACCAATACCCCTTGCTCAACAGCCAGTCGGCGGGGCTGATCGGCGACAGTATCGCCGGGCTGCTGAACAATGCGCTGAAGAACAAGCAAGATGAAAAGCAGCTCGACCATGACTTCCGCTTCTTCAAGCAGAACCGCCTCAAGGCCTACATTGAGCGCCACCTGGCCGACCGCGACCTGAGCATCGAACGCATCGCCAACGCCGAGCAGTGTTCGGTGCGCAGTTTGCATCGGGCATTCCAGGACGAACTGGGGTGCAGCGTCAGCGAGTACATCTGGCAGCGTCGGTTGTCCCGCTGCGCCGAAGACCTGCGCAACCACGAGCAGGCCCATCGCTCCCTCACCGAAATAGCCTACGCCTGGGGTTATGGCAGCAGCTCCCATTTCAGCCGGCACTTCAAGTCGACATTCGGCATGTCGCCCCGGCTGTTTCGTGAGACCGCCAGCGACGCCCGCGCCAACTCCACCGCGGCGTAACCCCAGGCACCGCCCATCCACACCGAGGTCAGGCTGGACGGGCCTGGCAACGCATGCAGGTCACCTCGTGTAGGTCGTCACACGGCTCAAAAGTCATCCTTGACGTTTGCGCCCTGGATCTTGAACGCTCGGTTTTGCAGATAAACACTGCGGATAAAGTTGTATTTATCGCCAGTGATGAGCTTTTCAGATTTCAGGTATTGGGCACGCCCGTCGATCATGCTCACGCCGTACAGGCTATTGCGCGTCGGAACGTCGCCGATGTAACGGACCGGGTTGGCGTAGGCATCGGGCAGGATCGCGGGTGCATCGCGAAGCGTGCTTGGCCCCAGGAATGGCAGTACCAGGTAAGGGCCGCTGTTGACGCCCCAGTGCCCCAGGGTTTGGCCAAAGTCTTGGTCACTGCGTTGCAGCCCCATCGGCGTCGCGACGTCGATCATCCCCACCAGGCCCAGCGTGCTGTTGAGCAAAAAGCGACTGGTATCCACGCCGGCACTGTGAAATTTGGCTTGAAGTACATTGTTAGCCAGGTTTTTCACCTCCCCCAGATTGTTGAAGACGTTATGAATACCGTCCTGGACCCTACGGGGGGTGATGAATTGATAGCCTTGGGCGAGCGGTTTGAGTGCATACGTATCCAACGTGTCATTGAATGCAAAGATCGATCGGTTGAACCCCTCCCATGGGTCCTCGTCGGAATCCGCACGGCACAGCGGTGACAGCGTGATGAAACAGGCGCAGGCCAGTGCCTGGGCCCGACGGCTTAAGGTGAAACGAAAGGCACGCATGTTTGTTCCCCAATGAATGAAGTCACCCGATTTGATCCACGCAAGCCGTTCCATCGCTGCGGTTATGTGTGTATGCGGCAGAGTCTTTTCGCCTGGGCCTTCAGTTCCAGCCGCCGCCTAACACTTTGTAGAGCGTGATGCGGTTGCTCTGCTCGGTCAGGCGCAGGGTGATCAGGTCTTGCTGTGCACTGTAGAGGGAGCGTTGCGCATCCAGGGCTTCGAGGTAGCTTTTCGACCCGCCACGATAGAGGGCATCGGAGAGTTCGAAGCTTTTGCGGCTGGCGTCGGTCAGCGCCTGTTGCGCGGCGATCCGGCGATCCAGGGTGCTGCGCACCGCCAGCGCGTCGGCCACTTCACGGAACGCGGTCTGCAGGGTTTGCTGGTAGGTCTGCACCTGGATATCACGTTCGACCCTGGCCGAGTCCAGGGTCGCGCGGTTACTGCCCGCGTCAAAAATCGGCACGCTGATGCTCGGGGCAAAGGTCCAGGCACCGCTGCCGGATTTGAACAGGCCGGCCAACGCCGCGCTGGAGGAGCCGGCATTGGCGGTCAGGCTGATGCTGGGGTAAAACGCCGCGCGCGCCGCGCCGATATCGATATTGGCGGACTTGAGGGTGTGTTCGGCCGACAGCACATCCGGGCGTTGTTGCAGCAGGCTGGAAGGCAGGCCCGCGGGTATCTGCACCAGCACGGCCGCTGACTCCAGGTGCGTGCCCGGCAACAGGGCCTCGGGCACGTCACTGCCGACCAACAGGCGCAAGGCATTGCGGTCCTGCAGAATCTGACTCTCGTAGGACGCCACATCGCCCCGCGCCGACTCGACCGTGGTCTGGGCTTGGGCCACGGACAGCGCGGAGGAGCCGCCCAGGGCATAGCTGCGCTGGGTCAGGTTGTAGGTGGCCAACTGGCTGGTCAGGGTTTCCTGGGCCAGCAGCAGCCGTTCGTTGTCGGCCGCCAGGGTCAGCCAGGCGGTGGCCACTTCGGCCACCAGGCTGATTTGCGTGCTGCGCCGGGTTTCCGTCAGCGCCAGGTAGTCTTCCAGGGCCTCGTCCCGAAGGTTGCGTACCCGGCCAAACACGTCCAGTTCATAGCTGCTCAGCCCCAATTGCGCGCTGTAATCGTGGGTGGTGGCCGCCGTGCCGGTATTGGACAACGACCCCGGCGTACGGCTATGGGTGCCGCTGACGCTCGCATCAAGGGTGGGAAACAGGTCCGCGCGCTTGATGCGGTACTGCGCCTGGGCCTTCTCCACGTTCAGGTTGGCCAGGCGCAAGTCGCGGTTATTGGCCAGCGCCAACGCCTGCAACTGCGCCAGGCGGATGTCGGTGAAGAACTGCTGCCATTTGACGTCGGCGCCCACCTGCCCTTTCGGCAGGCTGGCCGCCGGCAGCCATTGCCCGGAGACGGGCGCTTCAGGCCGCTCATACTGGGGCGCCAGGTTGACGCAGCCGCCCAGGACCATGGCGGCCAGTAAAGGCCAATGTGACTTGATCATGCATCACCTGTCGGGGCAGATTGACGAGCACTGCGCTCGCGGCCGAAACGGCGGCGGATCAGCACAAAAAACAGCGGTACAAAGAAGATCCCCAGCACCGTGGCGCTGAACATCCCGCCCAGTACGCCGGTACCGATGGCCTGACGTCCGGCGGAACCTGCGCCGGTACTCAAGGCCAGCGGCAACACGCCGAACATGAAGGCCAGGGACGTCATCAGGATCGGCCGCAGGCGCTGGCGCACCGCGATCAGCGTCGCGTCGATCAGGCTGTTGCCCTGCTCTTGCAGGTGCTTGGCGAACTCAACGATCAGGATCGCGTTTTTCGCCGCCAGGCCCACGGTGGTCAACAGCCCCACCTGGAAATACACGTCGTTGCTCAACCCCGCGACGCGGGTCGCCAACACGGCGCCAATCACCCCCAGGGGCACCACCAGAATCACCGAGAACGGCACCGACCAACTCTCGTAGAGTGCGGCCAGGCACAGGAACACAAACAATACGGAGAGGGCATAGAGCAGCGGGGCCTGGGAGCCGGATAGCCGCAACTGATAGGACTGCCCGGTCCATTCGTAGCCGATGCCCTGGGGCAATTGCCGGACAATGGCTTCCACCGCGTCCATCGCGTCGCCGGAGCTCACCCCTGGCGCGGGGTCACCGACGATTTCCAGGGAGGCGTTACCGTTGTAGCGTTCCAGCAAGGGTGAGCCGTAACTCCAGGTGCTGCTGGCAAACGATGAGAACGGCACCATTTCATTGTTGCTGTTGCGCACGAACCAATGATCAAGGTCCGCGGCCTGCATGCGCGCGGATGCCTGGCCCTGCACGTAGACTTTTTTCACCCGGCCCTGGTTGAGAAAGTCATTCACATAAGTACCGCCCAACGCCGTCGACAAGGTGGTGTTGATGTCGCTGGTACTCAGGCTCAGGGCCCCGGCCTTGCGGTCGTCGATGCTGACCTTGAGCTGCGGCGCATCGTCCAGGCCGTTGCTGCGAACCCCGAGCAAACGTGGATCCTTTCTGGCCAGCTCAAGAAACTGTTCGCGGGCCGCCACCAGTGCATCGTGGCCCAGGCCAGCGAGGTCCTTGAGTTGCAGGTCGAACCCCGAGCTTTGGCCCAGGCCGCGTACGGTCGGCGGTTGCATGACGAACGCGTCGGCATCCCCGATGCTGGCCAGTGCCAGGGTCGCCCGTTGGGCAATGGCCGCCGCACCCTGGCCGGGCCCACCGCGTTCGTCCCAGTCCTTGAGGCGGATAAACGCGCGCGCGGTGTTCTGGCTGTTCCCCCCCATGCCCAGCCCGCTGATGCTGATCATCGCTTCGACTTCGGGCTGTTTGAGGATGTAGTCCTCGAACTGCTTGATCACCGCCTGGGTGCGGCTGTCCGTCGCGCCGACCGGCAACTGGATCTGTGCCAGGAGGATCCCTTGGTCTTCGTCCGGCAGAAACGACGTGGCCAGGCTCATGTAGCCCACCGCCATGACCACCAGCACCCCGCCATAGAGCAGCAGGCTGCGCACCCAACGCCGCAACACCACACCCACCCAACGCTCGTAAGCGGCGCTGGCACGTTCAAAGGTGCGGTTGAACCCGCCGAAGAACCCGCGCTGGGCCGCATGCCCCTGGCCATCGTGGGTTTTGAGCAACGAAGCGCACAGCGCGGGGGTCAGCGTCATCGCCACCAACACCGAGAGGACCATGGCCGAGACAATGGTCACCGAAAACTGCCGATAGATAATCCCGGTGGAACCGCCGAAAAACGCCATGGGGATAAACACCGCGCTCAGCACCAGCGTGATGCCGACCAGTGCGCCGCTGATTTCGCGCATCGATTGACGCGTGGCCGCCACAGGCGATAGCCCCTCCCCCATCAGCCGCTCAACGTTTTCCACCACCACAATGGCGTCGTCCACCAGCAAGCCAATCGCCAGGACCATGGCAAACATCGTCAAGGTGTTGATCGAATAGCCAAACATCGCCAACACGCCGAACGTGCCCAGCAACACCACCGGCACGGTAATCGCCGGGATCAGCGTCGCGCGCAGGTTTTGCAGGAACAGGAACATGATCAACACCACCAGCACGATGGCCTCGCCCAAGGCCTTGACCACTTCCTCGATGGACAGGCTGACAAACGGCGTGGTGTCGTAGGCAATCACGTTTTTAAGCTGCATTTCAGTCGGGTAGAACGGTTCCATCTCCTTGAGCTTGGCCTTGACCGCCTTGCCGACGTTCAGCGCATTCGCGCCTGCCGCCAGTTGCACCCCCATGGCCGCCGCGGGCTTGCCGTTGAGGGCGGTGCTGATGTCGTAGCTTTCGCTGCCCAGTTCCAGGGTCGCGATATCGCCCAGCAACACCACGGCACCGTCGCTGCTGGACTTGACCACCACATCACGAAACGCTTCGACGGTCTGCAGTTTGCTGCGGGCACTGATCGTGGCGTTCAACTGCTGCCCCTTGATCGCCGGCAATGCCCCCAGTTGCCCGGCGGAGACTTCGGTGTTCTGCGCCTCCAGGGCACTGCTGACGTCCGAAGGCATCAGCGCGTACTTTTCCAACAGGGCCGGGTCCAGCCAGATACGCATGGCATAGCCTGCCCCCAATGTCTGCACATCGCCGACCCCGTCTATGCGGCTGATGGAGTCCAGCAAGGTGGTGGAAATGTAGTCGCCGATCTGGGTGCCGGTCACGCTGGGGTCATCCGATGCCAGGGCGACAATCATCAGGAAGTCCGAGCCGCCCTTGGTCACGGTCAGGCCTTCGCTTTGTACCGATTGCGGCAGTCTCGACTCGGCTTGTTGCAGCTTGTTCTGTACCTGCATTTGGGCGACATCCGGGTCGGTGCCGGCGGTGAACGTCAAACTGATGCTGGCACTGCCCGCCGAACTGCTGGTGGCCGACATGTAGGTCAGGTTATCCAGGCCTTTCATCTGCTGTTCGATGACCTGGGTCACCGAGTCTTCCACGGTCTTGGCCGAGGCTCCGGTGTAGGTCGCGGAAATCTTCACCGTGGGTGGCGCGATGTCCGGGTATTGCTCCAACGGCAACTGGCTGATGGAGAGGCTGCCACCGAGCATGATCACGATGGCGATGACCCAGGCGAAAATCGGTCGATCAATAAAAAAGTGCGCCACGCTTAACCCTCCTTCACAGGGGTGGGTGGCGTGGCCGCTTGCGCGCTGGCGTCCTGCGCCTGGACTGCGGCACCGGCACGGACTTTTTGTCCGCCTTCGACAATCAACTGGTCACCCGCCTTGAGGCCTGCCGTGACCCACCATTGATTGCCCACCGCGCGATCAATGCTCAGCTGACGTTGTTCCACCTTGCCGTCGACCACCAGTAGCGCCGTGGTCACACCGCTGGCGCTGCGGGTCACTGCTTTTTGCGGAACCAGAATGGCCTGGTCATTGCGGGCCTGCTCCAGCACCGCGCGGACATACATGCCCGGTAGCAGCAGGTGGTCTGGATTGGCGAACTCCGCGCGCAGGGTGACGGTGCCCGTCCCCTCGTTGACACTGACGCCGCTGACCTTGAGCCGCCCTTGCTGGTTGTAAGTGCTGCCATCGTCCAGCTTCAGGCTGACCCGCGCCTGGCCGTCACCGTTGGACTGCAACACGCCGCTGGCCAGGTCCCGCTTGAGCCGCAGCAATTGCGTGGTCGATTGGGTAACGTCCACATAGATCGGATCGAGTTGCTGCACCGTGGTCAATGCACTGTCCTGATTGGCCACCACCAGCGCGCCAGGGGTCACGGTGGACGTTTCGATGCGCCCGCTGACCGGCGAGGTGATACGTGTGTACGCCAGGTTGATCCGGGCAGTTTCGACTTCCGCCTCGGCGACTTGCACATCGGCGGCAGCCGTCAGCAAGGTCGCCTGGGCGTCCTCGTTATCCTGCTGGCTGATGGCATTGATCTTCACCAGTTCCGCGTCGCGCCTGGCGGTGCTCTGCGCCGATTTAAGCGTGGCGCGAGCCTTGGCCAGGCTCGCCTGGGACTGCGCCAGCGCGGCGGTATAGGACGCCGCATCCAATTGGTACAGGGCCTGCCCGACCTTGACATCCGCGCCCTCGACAAACAGTCGCCGCTGGACGATGCCGCCCACCTGCGGACGAATCTGCGCCACCATGAACGCCTGGGTGCGCCCGGCCAACTCAGTGGTCAGCACCTGGCTCTGGGGCTTTATGCTGATCACCGAGACTTTGGGGGTGACCGCTTCAGGCGCCGGCTCGCCACCGGAGCAGCCACCCAACATGACCAGAATGATCAACGACAGGAAAACCGCGGCGGTTACCAGGAATTTGGCGATTATTTTCGTGGACATAGCTGCCTCTGCAAGACGGAATGGCTTGAGTCAGCGCCATCCTGCGAGGCAAATGTGCAGGAAAATTGAAGATTGCCCGACCGGGTTGAATCTTTCCGTCGCCAGGGCCTAAATGGTCCATCCATTCTTAACGGCCCACCTGCATGAAGTTGAGTATCTCCACCAAGCTGTTTATCGCGGTACTGGCCGGTGTGCTGCTGGTCATCCTGAGCATGGGCTTGGCGACGAGCTGGAGTTTTGGGCGCGGCTTTCTCGGGTATCTCAATGAGCAGGCGCTGGACCGCATGGCACCCGTGCTGCCACGCCTGGCCAGTGCCTATGCGCGTGAGGGGAATTGGGAGTTCCTGCGCAACCAGCCGGACCGCTGGTTTGACATTATGCGGCCCGAACTCGGCGAAGATCCGGCGAAGAACGACTTGCGTACCCCCATGGCCTCGGACCTGACGGGCGCGCTGTTTCGCATTGCATTGCTGGATAAACACAAAAAACGCGTGAACGGCTACCCGGATATCGGCAACGACGCCTTGTTGCGCCCGATCGTGGTGGCCGATGAAACCGTCGGCTGGCTGGCCGTGACCCCGTTCCAGAGCGTGACCGAGGCCGGCGGCGAACGGTTCCAGCAATACCAGTTACGCACCAGCCTGGTGATGGGCGCCTTTTCGCTGCTACTGGCGATGCTGATTGCCTGGTGGATCGCCCGCACGTTGTTAGAGCCGGTCAAACGGGTGGCCGCAGCGACCCATCGCCTGGCCAGCGGCGACTACAGCGGCCGCGTGGCGGTGGCCTCCAATGACGAAGTGGGCCAATTGGCCCGGGACTTCAATCAGCTCGCCTATACCCTGGAGCGCAATGAACAGATGCGTCGTGAGTTCATGGCCGATGTGTCCCACGAATTGCGTACCCCGCTGTCGGTGTTGCGCGGCGAGCTGGAGGCCATCGAGGATGGCGTGCGCACCCTGGACCAAGGCTCGATGAAATCCTTGCAAGGTGAGGTCGGCATGCTCAGCAAGCTGGTGGATGATCTGTATGAACTGTCCCTGGCGGATGTGGGCGCACTGACCTATCGCAAGAGCGCTTGCGCACTGGAGCCGCTGCTGCGCAACAGTGTGGCGATGTTCCAGGAGCGCTTGCACGCCCAGCACCTGCGCATCGAACTGGACTTGCCATCCCAACCCCTAGAACTGCTGGCCGACGCCAATCGCTTACAGCAATTGTTTTCCAACCTGTTGGAAAACGCCGTGCGCTACACCGACCCGCAGGGGCTCATACGCATCCGCGCCGGCCTGGATCGCACCGACGTGTGCATTGATGTTCTAGACTCCGGCCCAGGCGTTTCAGCCGAACAACTGCCGCGCCTGTTCGAGCGTTTCTATCGCGGTGAATCGTCGCGCAACCGCGCCAGTGGCGGGGCCGGCCTGGGGCTGGCGATTTGTCACAGCATCGCCCTCGCCCACGGCGGCAGCCTCAGCGCCGCTCACTCCCCCCTCGGCGGTCTTTGGCTGACCCTGCGCCTGCCACGGAATACCTGACTCATGAGCGACGAAAGCCCGATCCTGATCGTCGAAGACGAACCGAAGCTGGCCGCACTGATGCGCGATTACCTGGTCGCCGCGGGCTACCCGACGCGCTGCCTGGACAACGGCTTGCAGGTGGTGCCGAGCGTGCGCGCCCAGGCACCGCGCCTGATCTTGCTCGACCTGATGCTACCCGGGCGCGACGGTATGCAAGTGTGCCAGGACCTGCGCGGGTTCAGCGCCGTACCGATCATCATGATCACCGCCCGAGTCGAAGAGGTGGACCGCCTGCAGGGCCTGGACCTGGGCGCCGACGACTACATCTGCAAGCCGTTCAGCCCGCGCGAGGTAGTAGCACGAGTCAAGGCCATCCTGCGTCGCGGCCCCCAACTGCTGACCAGCACACCGCCGCGCCTGCTGATCGACGAAGCGCAATACCGTGCGTCACTCGACGGTATCGAACTGGACCTCACGCCGCTGGAACTGCGCTTGCTCAGCACCTTTGCACGTTCCGCCGGGCGGGTGTTTTCCCGTGACCAACTGCTCGACAACATCTACTCCGACCACCGTGTGGTCACCGACCGCACGGTGGACAGCCATATCCGTAACCTGCGGCGTAAGCTGGAGCAGGCATGCCCTGGGGAAACGCCCATCGAGTCGTTGTATGGGGTGGGCTATCGGTTTCAGCTTTCCGGGGGCTGAGGTTTTGTCGAGGCCAAGGCAGTCTGCACCCTGGCAACGCCCCCCTTGACCATCCTAAAGGCCCTGGCTGGAGCAGCCCGAGCTGATCGCTCATTTGCAGGAAGAAAGTTTCGAGCGCCGTACCGCCAACACCTTGACCAGCATCGAGGCCTATCTACAAGAACTGGAAGTGGTACGCGCCCAGGGTTATGCCGAAGACCATGAAGAGTTCGAAGACAATATGCGCTGCCTGGCCGCACCGATCCGTGACCGTTTCGGCCACGTGATAGCGGGCATGAGCGTGTCCTTCCCCTGCTTTCGTTTTCGCGAAGAACTCAAGCAGGATTACGTTAATCGGCTGATGGAAGCCACCCAGCAGATTTCCAGACAATTGGGCTGGCAGGCAAAGTAGCCCAGGCGCCAGCGAACGTATTCGCCAGCGCCAGGGCAGGCAATCGGTTTACAGCGCCGGGGGTTTAGGGAATGCGCCACGGGCGTGTTCGTAGGCCTGGGCAACGCGTAATGCGAGGGCGTCCTGGAAACGCGGGGCAACGATCATCATGGCTACCGGCAAGCCGTCCGCAAGCCCCGCCGGGATCGACGTCGCGGGGTGCCCCGTGAGGTCAAACGGCGCGGTATTGGCGAGCATGTCCAGTGCACTGTGCACGTACTCCTCGACGGGCGCATCCGCGGCGGTCAACGGCGTGGCTACGAAGGGCATGGTGGGCAGCACCAATACATCAAAATCCTTGAATGCCTCGTCGTACTGGCGCGTCAGCTCCGGTACCAGCATCCGCGCCTTGGCGTAGTAGGCGCCATGCAGGTTTTTCAGGCTGTAGTGACCGGTCAACGCGACCGCTCGCACGCTACTGGACAACGCATCCGCGTGTTCACGGCGTTTTTCGCCGAAGTAACTCATGATGTCCGGGTCGTAATAACCGTCGACGTTCATGCCGTAACCATTGCCCTGCAACATCTGATACGCCGCGCCGTCAGTGGCAATCACGTTCCACAGATCCAATGCCACGCCCGTGTGCCACGGAGCACTCGCTTCGCCGACACTGGCGCCCAAGCTTTCAAGCTGGGCAACCGCCGCCTTGACCAGCGCATCCACCTGCGGCTCGGACATCCCCGGGATCGCAAACCCCTCTCGCAGCAAGCCGATCTTCAAGCCGGCAACGCCCTGGTCCAGCGTCGCGAGGCAGTTGACCGCGGGTGGACTCTTTTGCCGGGAATCAAGCCCATCGGCTCCCGCAATGACATCGAGCATCACTGCCACATCGCGCACGTTATTGGCCATCGGGCCCACGTGATCGATGGTTCGCTCAATCGGGAACGCCCCGGTGTAAGGCACCAGGCCGTAAGTCGGTTTGTGCCCGACGATGCCGCTCCAGGCCGACGGCATCCGGATCGAACCGCCCTGATCGCCGCCGATGGCCATGTCGACTTGGCCAAGCGCCACCAGCACCGCGCTTCCGCTGGACGAGCCGCCTGCATTGCGCGTCAGGTCCCACGGGTTTTTAACCGGGCCGCTGGCGGAGGTGAAACTGGCCCCGGAGAAACACAAGTCTTCACACACCGACTTGCCGACCACCGTGGCCCCGGCCGCCAGCAAGCGTTTGACCACAGTGGCGTCTTCGGACGGGATATACCCGTCCAGGCTCAATGAACCGTTAGCCATGGGGACGCCAGCCACCGACACGTTGTCCTTGATGACCACAGTCCTGCCGGCCAATGGCCCTTGCGCCGCTCCAACGATGCGGGTTTTCACGTACCAGGCGCCGTGCAGGTTGTCTGCCTCGGCGGCTTTGTTGTATTCGCGTTCAGGCGGTTGCTGCGCGACGTTGGCGGCGTACAGCGCATCGATGGCTTCATAGGCGTTCAACGTTTCGTCGGCCAGATTGAGGAAGGCCTCCATCTGGCTATCTGTCAGGTGATAACCGTGGTCTTCGGCGGCCATCAGAAAATCGGCTTTGCTGGGGCGTTTTACGGACATGGTGTTCTCCAAGTGACGTTAAGAACCACCCGATATCGGGTGATCATTGACTCGAACCGGCCGTGCCCAATGCACAGGTTACGGCTCGCTCCGGAGGACTCCATTGTCCATGCCGGTCGCCACGCGGTGATCCATACCTGCCAAGTGAGGCGTATGGCAAACGTCCACGCAGAAGAGGATCAAGCCTTCACAAGCTTGATGCTCAAAGACTGTTCAGGAACAGGCTTGTCGGAACAACTCGTGGGCCTTGACCAGTGCTTCGGCGATTTTTTCCACCGGTTCGCGTTTGGCCATGGCTTGATCTCGCAAGGCGTTGTAGGCATCGGTCTCCGACATGCCCTTGGTTTCGATGAGGATTATTTTCGCCTGCTGCACGGTGCGCATGACCGCCATGCGCCCTTCCAGGCGCTTGACGTGCCTTTCCCGTTCGCGGGCCTTGCGTGACTGACTGAGCGTGATCGCCAACGCGGTCAGCAAACCGAACGACTTCACGGGCGAAGGAATGACAGAGCAAGCGTTCAATTGCACCAATGCCTCGACAATGATCGGGTTCTCATAGGCAATCACCGGAATGATCGGCGGCGTGCTGGCGTGCAGCAGCCATGGTGTGTTGGTCGACAGGCTTTCCGGCGACACCGCCAACACGATCACGTCCGCCTCAGCGCTCAAGCGCTCCGGAATCGGCCATTGCACACGCACCTGACAACCGATGCGCTGCAACTGTTCGATCAGGTTGCGTCCATCCTCGTCATCCGGGTGCATCACCAATACGCTGACGTCGCGCAGGTCCTTGATGCCACCGGCACCGTCGTTGCGCAGGCGTTTCTTGGCGGCGCGCACGGTCATAGACGTCTCCCCACCGAGCCGGACCATTCATTGAAATTGGGTGCAATGGCATATGGGTCAGGCTTGAGTGCACGCTGGCTTTCGTAAAGGATGTCGAATTGACCCTCGACATTGGCCCGGCCGATCCGCGAAAACAGGTACGTATGGTGATTGTTGGCATCGATCCGAATGCGTCCTTGTGGCGCTTCGAATTCCAGCCCGCGCATGGCCTGCAGCACAGCCTCCACTTCAGTGCTGCCCGCTCGAACGATCGCCTTGGCCAGCAAATGCACCTGGAAGTAGGCCGCCTCCCAGCAACGGTCAGTGACCTGATGCTGACCAAACAGCTCGCGGTATTGGGCAATGCATTGGCGGTTGGTCGGCGTGTCCACCGACTGAAAATACGTAGCCGCCGAAATATGCCCCGCGCCCAGGTGAACACCCATTTGCTGAATGTCGGTTTCGCTGGTCGTCAGGCTGGCAATCGGCATCACTGCCGGATCAAAGCCTGCGTCGGCGTAGGCCTGGTACAAATGCCCCATGGTTTCACCGACGACTGTCGAGAAAATAAACGAGGGCTTGAGTTCCTTGGCCTTGACCATCAGCTTGGCGAAATCTTCCGGCCGCGCATTTTTCAGCGGCAGGTAATACTCGCCCAGCTTGGTGCCGCCACGCTCGTACAACAGGTCGCTCATCAAGCGATTGGTTTCGTACGGGTAGACGTATTCGGAACCGATCATCAACACGCGATTGCCGAAGTTGTCCAGCATGTAATTACCCAGCGGCAAGGCATTGTGATTCGGTGTGGCGCCGGTGTAGATGATGTTGCGCGAATACTCGAAACCTTCGTAATACACCGGGTACAGCAACAGGGCGTCGTAGCGCTCGACAATCGGCAGTGCCGCCTTGCGTGCAGCCGAGGTGTAGCAACCAAAGAAAAACCGCAGGTGTTCTTCGCGGATCAGCGATTCGATGTGCATGGCGTACAGCGCAGGCGTTGAATCGGGGTTGCGGGTGATCAACTGCAGCGGGCGACCATCGACCCCGCCGGCCGCATTGATCTGCGCAATCGCGAACTGCGCGCCGCGCATCGTCGAGCCCTCGGCAGCCGCCGTGACACCGGTATCGGAAAACAGACCGCCTATGCGGATCGACTGGTCAACCATGCCTATAAACCTTGTTCAACGTGAGAAAAGACACCCGCTCGTGGATGGGGGTCTGGAGGCCTGTGCAAAAAAATGATTGAACGAGACGCCGTGTAAACGCAACGGCTGCTCTCAGGCGGGTTGTGCCTGGGGCTGGCGCGACAACGCTGTCAGGGCCAGTCATGCGAGGGGCCTTCCACACCTGCCAAGGATGGGCGTGTGACAAGGGACCCTGCGAGGGTGTTGCCTGTCACTCATGCAGATAGTGGGCCACACACAACGGGCAACCTGCTCGCCTGGCGCCAGCCGGTTTCAATCCTTGCCTTGGAGCCAACCCATGCCGCCCACATGCTCACGGTATTGGTGCATTTATCATGCATTCGCGCCAAAGCAGCGCAGGCCAGTGACACGCGGCAATAGATGCAGGAGTCACTCGCCCCCTCCCCTCAACTGCCCGGAAAACGCCCTGGTCGCAATTGGCACTGCCCTTGCTATAACTCTCCAGAGACATCGCGCCAGCTGTTTGCCCTACGCCCCCTTGGCAAGTAGGGAAGCACCTCGCGTACGACTGGATCGGACACAGCTGTCCCGCCAGATTCGGCACAAGAAGCCTGATTTCCCGACTATTGATTTAGCCGGGATGTCGGGCTTTTTTTATTCCTGGAGAGAAGTGAATGCACAACGACAAACGCCGTTTGATCAAGCATGCCCTGTTGCTGGGCGCCTTCAGCCTGTTGCCGTTTTCCCTGGTCAGCCAGGTGCAGGCAGCCGAGACCGTGAAGGTCGGCATCATCCACTCGCTGACCGGCACCATGGCCATCAGTGAGGCCTCGGTGGTGGATGCGGAAAAACTCGCCATCGACGAAATCAACGCCAGCGGTGGCGTGCTCGGCAAGACCATCGAACCGATCGTCGAGGACGGTGCCAGCGATTGGCCGACCTTCGCCGAGAAGGCGCGCAAGCTGTTGGAAAACGATCACGTTGTCGCTACGTTCGGCGCCTTCACCTCGGCGTCGCGTAAAGCGGTGTTGCCGGTGTTCGAACGCAACAAGGCGTTGCTGTATTACCCGACGTTCTATGAAGGCCTGGAAAAATCCCCGGCCATCATCTACACCGGCGCCGAAGCGTCGCAGCAAACCCTGGCAGCCGTCAGCTGGTTGATGGCCAACAAAGGCAAGACCGTCTACCTCGTGGGGTCGGACTACATCTGGCCGCGCACCACCAATAAGCTGGCACGGGCGTCGGTGACCAAGCAGGGCGGATCCATCGTCGGTGAGGATTACCTGCCCCTGGGCAACATCGAGTTCTCCTCGGTGATCAACAAAATCAAGGCCGCCAAGCCCGACATCGTGCTGTCCACCATCGTCGGTGGCTCAAACGTGGCGTTCTACAAACAGCTCAAGGCCGCCGGCATCGACAGCAGCAACCAGACGCTGATGGCGCTGGCCGTCACCGAAGAAGAAGTCACCGGCATCGGCGCCGAAAACCTCACCGGTTTTCTCACCTGCATGAGCTACTTCCAGAGCCTGAAAAACCCGGTCAACGAGAAATTCGTCGCCGCCTTCAAGGCCCGCTATGGCGACAAACGCGTGGTCGGCGACCCAATGGCTGCCGCGTACACCGCAGTGTACCTGTGGAAGAAAGCCGTGGAAAAAGCCGGCAGTTTCGACGTCCCGGCCGTGATCGCCGCGTCCTCGGAACTGACCCTCGACGCGCCTGAAGGCGAGGTCAAAGTCCACAAGGACAACCACCACCTGTGGAAGCGCGCGCGTATCGGCACCCTCAATGCCCAGGGTCAGGTTGACGTGATCTACGAGTCCGCGCCCATCGAGCCCAACCCTTTCCCGAAACTGTGATGCAGGGTCGGGCGCGATCTGACTCGCGCCCTCTCCCGCCCACGCGGTCCGCCAACGTGCAGCGACAGGTAGCGACGCAATGACTTTCGATATTTTGGTGATGCAGGTCTTCAGCGGGTTCTCGCTGTTCTCGGTGTTGGTACTGATGGCCCTGGGGCTGACCATCGTGTTCGGCCTGATGGGCGTAATCAACATGGCCCATGGCGAGTTGATGGCGATGGGGTCCTACATGACCTACGTCACGTCCGTGGTGTTTGCGCGCTACTTTCCCGACTACATGGGCTGGTATTTCGTGATCGGCATCGGCGTGGCCTTCGTCGTGACCTTCGCGTTTGGTTTCTTGCTCGAACGCTGCTTTATTCGCTTCATGTACAACCGCCCGCTCGACACGCTTCTGGCGACCTGGGGCCTGTCGTTGGTGCTGCAGCAGGTGTTCCGCCAAGTCTTCGGGCCCAAGGAAGTCAGCGTGCCCACCGTGCAATGGCTGCAAGGCGCCTGGAAGATCAGCGATGGCCTGGAACTGCCGCTCAACCGGATTTTCATCATCGGCCTGACACTGGTCATCGCCGGCGCCGTGTTTCTGTTTTTGTACCGCAGCCGCTGGGGTTTGCGCATTCGCGCGGTGACCCAGAACCGCGCCATGGCCGGGGCGGCCGGCATCAACACCGCCCGCGTCGACGCGGTCACGTTTGCCCTGGGCTGCGGGCTGGCCGGGATCGCCGGCAGCTCGTTCACCATGCTCGCCTCGACCGGCCCGGTGAGCGGCCAGCAGTACCTGGTCGACACCTTCATCGTCGTGGTGTTTGGCGGGGTGGAGAGTTTGCTGGGCACCTTCCTGTCGGCCTTCGCCATCGGCCAGACGCAGATTTCGCTGGAATACCTCACCACCGGATCCATGGCCAAAGCCATCACGCTGCTGGTGGTGATCGTGCTGCTGTTCTTCCGCCCCAACGGCTTGTTCGCCGCGAAAGTGAGACGCTGAGATGAACGATATGACTGAGACGCCCCTCACCCGCCCCAGCACCTCGACGCCGACCACGCGCTGGCTGCGCGCCGGGTTGCTGCCGTTGCTCGAGCGCCACAGCCTGGCCTGGCTGTCGCTGCTGTTGCTGGTGATATTGCCCCTGAGCCTGGGCGACTTTCGCCTGGGCCTGGCCGGCAAATATTTGAGCCTGGCGTTCTGCGCCGTGGGCATGGTGATGATCTGGGGGTACGGCGGGATACTCAGCCTGGGCCAGGGCATCTTCTTTGGCCTTGGCAGCTACATGATGGCGATGTACCTGAAACTTGAAGCCACGGCCACCGACGAAGCGGCGAGCGCACTCGCCGCCTTCTACGGCTCGGCGTTGCCGGACTTCATGATCTGGAACAGCGTCGACGCGCTGCCCTGGTGGTGGAAGCCTTTCGAGTCGGCGACATTCACCTTTGCGGCGATCCTCATCCTCCCGACATTGCTCGCGTTTGTATTCAGCTACGCGTATTTCAAGAAGCGCGTGGGCGGCGTGTACTTTTCGATCATCACCCTGTCGTTGGCGGCGATCATGTCGATCATGATCATCGGCCAGCAAGGCTACACCGGTGGCGTCAATGGCCTGACCGACTTCAAGACCGCCTTTGGCATGAGCCTGCAAACGCCTCAAACGCCCTGGATTCTGTACCTGATCACCACCCTGTTGCTGCTGGGCTGCGTGGCGTTGTGCGGGTTCATCCTGCGCAGCCGACTGGGCAAAGTGGTGGTGGCGATCCGTGACCGTGAGGACCGCGTGCGGTTTTCCGGCTACAACACAGCACTGTTCAAAGCGTTCATCTTTGCCGTGGCGGCACTGATCTCGGCGCTCGGCGGAGTGATGTTCACCCTGCAGGTCGGCCTCGCGTCGCCGTCGCTGGTGGGCATCATCCCCTCGACCGAAATCGTCATTTACGCAGCCCTTGGCGGGCGTCTGTCGCTGGTGGGTGCGGTGTACGGCACGCTGTTGATTGGCGTGGCCAAAACCTACCTGTCGGAAAATTTCGTCAACTTCTGGCAGTACTTCATCGGTTTCCTGTTCATGGGCGTGGTGCTGTTCTTGCCGACCGGGCTGGCCGGTTTGCTGCAACGCCTTGGCCACGCCCAACAGGAGGTGCAGTCATGAGTGGCCTGTTGCTGAGTGTCGAAGACCTCACGGTGTCGTTCGACGGGTTCAAGGCAGTGGACAGCCTGAATTTCTATGTCGAAGAAAACCAGGTGCACGTAGTGATCGGCCCTAACGGCGCGGGCAAGACCACCCTGCTTGACATGATCTGCGGCAAAACCCGCCCGAGTGCCGGCAGCATCCGTTTCAAGGACCTGCAACTGGCCAACATGATCGAGTACCAGATCACCCGCGCGGGCGTTGGGCGCAAGTTCCAGAACCCTTCGGTGTATGAAGACCTCACCGTGCGCGAGAACCTCGACATCTCATCGCCTGGCAAACGCGGCATTTTTAACTGCCTGTTCGCCCGCAAAGACGCGGCCCTGCAAGCAGAGATCGAGCAGACCGCCGAGATGATTTTCCTCCAGGACCAACTGGGGCGCAAAGCCGGGCTGTTGTCCCACGGGCAAAAGCAGTGGCTGGAGATCGGCATGTTGCTGATGCAGCGCCCGGACCTGTTGCTGCTGGACGAGCCGGTGGCCGGCATGAGTGCAGGCGAACGGGAAAAGACCGCGGGCCTGCTCAAGCGTATCGCCAAGGGCCGCGCCATGGTGATCATCGAGCACGACATGGAGTTCGTGAAGTCAGTGGCTGACAAAGTCACCGTCCTGCACCAGGGCAAAACCCTGGCCTACGGCTCGATGGATCAGGTGCAAAACGATCCTCGCGTCATCGACGTCTATCTGGGGCACTGAGCATGCTGACCGTCAATAACCTGAACGTGTATTACGGCGACAGCCATGTGCTGCGCAACCTCAACCTGGCTCTCGCACCCGCCGAGTCCCTGGCGATCATGGGTCGCAACGGCATGGGCAAGACCACCCTGCTCAGAAGCCTGGTGGGCATGCTGCCGACACGTAGCGGCAGCATCACGCTGGCGGGCCAGGAACTCACTGCCAGCAAGAGCTATGAGCGGGTGGCCGCCGGGGTGGGCTTCGTGCCACAGGGGCGGATGATTTTTCCGTACCTGACGGTTGAGGAAAACATCCTCACGGGCATGCAGGGCGCCCCAGCCGCGCCGATTCCCGACTACATCTACGAGTACTTCCCGGTGCTGTTCGAGATGCGTCGACGCAAGGGCGGCAACCTCTCCGGCGGCCAGCAACAACAGCTGGCGATTGCCCGCGCGCTAGTGTCCAACCCCAAAGTGCTGATCCTGGATGAGCCGACCGAGGGCATTCAGCCATCGATCATCAAGGACATCGCCCGGGCCCTGAACCTGCTGAAAAAAGAACGGGGGTTTTCGCTGATCGTCTCCGAACAGGTGCTGTCGTTTGCGATGGCAGTGGCCGACCGTTACCTGATCATCGAGAAAGGCGAGTTCGTCCACAGCGAGGTCCGGGAAACCGTCGACCGCGAGCGCATCCTGCGCTACCTGACCATCTGAAACCGGACCTGGGAGCGCACACCATGTTGATCCTTGACCGCATTCTGGGCCAGGCCAGCGACCCTGCCCTCGCCGACCGTTTGCATGACCTCAGCCACGCAGGCCAGGTCGAAACCCTCAGCCTGTCGGCCAGCGATATTCAGCGTCATCGCCTGCGCCTGGCCAGTGATCGCGGCACCGACTGTGCGATTCGGCTGGAGCGCCATCAGCAACTGCGTAACGGCTCGGTGCTGATGCTCGACGGTCAGCGCGCCATCGTCGTGCAAATGCAGGACGTGCAGTTTCTCGACCTGCAACCGAGGGACGCTGCCGCAGCGCTGGAGCTGGGGTATTTCGCCGGAAACATGCACTGGGCCGTGCGCTTTGCAGGCACGACGTTACGGATCCCGCTGAATGGCCCGCAGGCCGATTACCTCGAACGTCTGGCGCCGATGCTCGCGGACGGCCGGGTGCAGCGCCTATGAGCGCCGCACCGGCCGATTTGCGCAGCAGCCTGCTGGCGCTGCAACAGGCGGACAGCTTTTTCCCCGGCGGCGCGGTTGCCTGGTCATGGGGGCTGGAAACGCTGGTGGCCGATGCACGCCTGGGGCAGAACGACTCGATGACCGACCGCGTCCCTGTCAGGCGCCGTCAGCGCGGGCTGCAGAATGATCGCAGCGTTCAGGTGCGGGCCTTCGTCGAAGGGCAATTGCGCCATCGCTGGAACAGTTTTGACCGGGTGTTTTTATGCGCCGCCTGGCACGCGGCGGCTGACCTCGCCACCCTGATGGACCTGGACAGTCACATCGAGGCCCTGACCCTGGCAGAGGAACTGCGCCAAGGCTCACGTCGCGTTGGCCAATCGTTGCTGGGCGTGCATGTCGCGCTCGGTACACCCGGCGCTGCCGCTTACCAGCAACACGTGCTCGCCCGAGCAACGCCGGGGCATTTGCCGGTGCTGCAAGGGCTGCTGTGGAAACGTCTCGGCATGCCACTCGAGCACTGCCAACTCGCTGCCGCCCATGGGTTATGCACCGGACTGGTCAGCGCCGCTGTGCGCCTGGGCGTAATGGGGCATGTGGATGCGCAGCGGGTGCTTACCGATATCCAGCCCTTGCTCCTGCAACTGCTGGCTGAGGCTCCGCTCGCCCCCGACGACGCCAGCGGTTTCACACCCATGGCCGAGATTGCCGTGATGCGTCACGAAACCCAGGACCTCCGTCTTTTCGCCAATTGAGGTGGCAGGCACGAAAACGCCTGCTGCCGACACAGGAGCTTGAACATGCTGCTGACGCCCACCGAACTTGAGCGGCTGACGCTGTACACCGCCGCCGAACTCTCGCGTAAACGCCGCGCCAAAGGGCTGCGCCTGAACTTTCCGGAAGCCTCGGCGCTGATTGCCGATGAAATACTGGAAGGCGCCCGTGAGGGGCGCAGCGTGGCCGAGCTGATCAGTTTCGGCTCAACGCTCCTCAACACTGACGATGTCATGCCCGGCGTGGCCGATCTGCTGCCGGTGCTGCAAGTGGAGGGTACGTTCCCCGATGGCACCAAACTGGTCACCGTGCATCAGCCGATTCGACCCGGCCAGTTGCCGTTGGCCGTCATGCCGACGCCTGGCGAAATCATCTCGCCCGAGTGCGATATACAGCTCAACAGCGGTCGCCCCACGACCACCGTACGGGCGATCAATACCGGCGACCGGCCGGTGCAAATCGGCAGTCACTACCACTTTTTCGAAGTCAACAAGGCGCTGGATTTCCCCCGCGCCGCCGCCTTCGGCATGCACCTGGACATTCCCGCCGGCACCGCCGTGCGTTTTGAGCCGGGGGAGCTGCGCGAAGTGCACCTGGTGCAATTCGGCGGCACGGGTGACATCCACGGTTTCAGCGGTTTGACCAACGGCAACCTGCACGATCCGGCCTGCAAAGCCATCGCGCTCGATCGCGCGCGCGCTCAACAGTTCAAGGGGGCGTGATCCATGGCAACGATGACTCGCAAGGAATACGCCGCGATGTACGGCCCCACCACCGGCGACGCCGTGCGCCTGGGGGATACTTCGCTGCTGGCCGAGGTGGAATTCGACCACTCGGTGCCCGGCGATGAATGCCTGCACGGCGGCGGCAAGACCCTGCGCGACGGCATGGGCCTGATGCCGGGGCATGACAGCGCAGACGGCGCGCTGGACATGCTGATCTGCAACGCGCTGATCATCGACCCGGTGATCGGCATCGTCAAAGGCGACATCGGCATCAAGGACGGCAAGATCGTAGCCATCGGCAAGGCCGGCAATCCGCAGGTCATGGACGGTGTGCATCCGCTGCTGATCTGCGGCATCGCAACCACCGTGCGCGACGCTGAAGGCCTGATCGTCACGCCCGGCGGGATCGACGTGCACGTGCATTTCGATTCTGCGCAACTCTGCGACCACGCGCTCGCCGCGGGCCTGACGACGCTGATCGGCGGCTCGCTTGGGCCGATTACCGTGGGGATCGACTGCGGCGGCGAATGGAATGTTGGCAAGATGCTGCAAGCCTCTGAAGCCTGGCCAATCAATTTCGGCTTTCTCGGCAGGGGTAATTCCAGCAAGCCGGAATCGCTGCTCGGCCAACTGCGTGGTGGCTGCCTGGGTTTGAAGATCCACGAGGACTGGGGCGCGATGCCCGCCGTGATCGATACCTGCCTCAAGGTGGCCGATGAATACGACTTTCAGGTGCAACTGCACACTGACACCCTGAATGAGTCGGGCTTTCTCGAAGACACGCTGGCCGCCATCGGCGACCGCACGATCCACATGTACCACACCGAAGGTGCAGGCGGCGGCCACGCCCCGGACATCATCAGCGTGGCAGGAAAATCCAACTGCATCCCCTCCTCGACCAACCCGACCAATCCGTACACCGTCAACACCTTCGACGAGCACCTGGACATGATCATGGTCTGCCATCACCTCAATCCGGACGTGCCGGAAGACGTGGCATTCGCAGAGTCCAGGGTCCGTCCGCAGACCATCGCCGCCGAAGACATCCTGCACGACACCGGGGCGATTTCGATCCTGGGCTCCGACAGCCAGGGCATGGGGCGCATCAACGAGGTGATCTGTCGCACCTGGCAACTGGCCTCGAAGATGAAAGACCAACGCGGCCGTTTGCCGGAAGAAAAAACCGGATTGGGCGACAACGAACGCATCAAGCGTTACATCGCCAAGTACACGATCAATGCTGCGCGGGTGTTCGGAATCGACAGTTATATCGGCTCGCTGGAGCCGGGCAAGATCGCTGACCTGGTGCTGTGGCGCCCTGCCTTTTTTGGCATCAAGCCGGAGCTGGTGGTCAAGGGCGGTTTTATCGTGCACGGCGTGATGGGCGACTCGGCAGCCTCGCTGTACACCTGCGAACCGCTGATCATGCGCCCGCAATGGGGTGCCTTCGGTGAAGCCAAACAGGCGCTGTCGGTGAATTTCGTCAACCGCCTCGCGGTAGAGGCCAATACCGCCGAGAAGCTGGGCCTGAAAAAAGTCCTGTTGCCGGCCTTCGGCACCCGCACCCTGCGCAAGTCCGACATGCTGCACAACGACGCCTGCCCGGACATTCGCGTCGACCCACAGACCTTCGATGTGTACGCCGACGGTGAGCGCTTGACCTGCGAGCCGGTCAGCGAAGTGCCCCTGGCCCAGCGCTACATGTTGCGCTGATCACAGCCAATAAAAGGAACCCGATAATGAGCACTGCATTCCACGCCGTACCGCAGCCGCAAGCCCACCCCGGCGCCGCGCGAGTCGGGATTGGCGGCCCGGTCGGTTCGGGCAAGACTCGCCTGCTGGAGCAACTGATTCCGCGCTTCATCGCGCGCGGCACCGAACTGGCCATCATCACCAACGACCTGGCGACCCGCGAGGACGCCGAACGGGTGCAGCGCAGCGGCCTGATCGACCCACAACGGGTGCTCGCGGTAGAAACCGGCGCCTGCCCGCACACGGCGATCCGCGAAGACCCGACGCTGAACCTGCAAATGGCCGACGAACTGGAAGCGCGATTCGAGAACCTGGACCTGATCCTGATTGAGTCCGGTGGCGACAACCTGGCCTCGACCTTCTCGTTGGACTTGGTGGATTACTGGATCTTTGTGATTGATGTTGCTGGCGGCGATGACATCCCGCGCAAACGAGGGCCAGGCGTGTTGAGCTGTGATCTGCTGGTGGTCAACAAATATGATCTGGCGCCCTATGTGGGCGTTGATCTGCCACGCATGCGTCGCGAATCCGCCGAAGCCCGCAACGGCCGGCCCGTGCTGTTCACCAACTGCGCGACGGGTGACGGGGTCGACGCGGTAGTCGAAGCCATCAGCCGCGCCGTATTGTTTGACCGACCATGAACGCGCCGCAGGAACTGCTTCGCCCGTTGATTGCCCCGCCCCAGGCATCGTCACCGGTGCAGGCCCGGATCGCCTTCAGCAAAGCGCCGTCCGGCGCCAGTTATATCAGCGAGCAGCGCGTGGGCTATCCCTTTCATCTGGGCCGCACCCTGAAGCTGCCGGACGACCCGAAAGACATGGCCGCCGTGTATGTGCAGTCGTGCTCGGGCGGGATTTTCGCAGGGCAGGATTTGCGGATGCACCTGCATGCCGGGCCGGACACTCAAGTCCATGTCAGCACTGGCGCGGCGACGGTAGCGCACAGCATGCTCGAGCAATCGGCACGCCAGACTGTCAGCCTCACCGCCGAACGCGGAGCATTGCTGGAGTACCTGCCAATGGCGACGATCCTGTTTCCCCAGGCAAACCTGTACAGCCAGGTGAGGGTGAATCTGCACCCGGGCGCCAGGGTGATGCTGTGCGACGCGTTTTGCCTGCACACCCCTCAAGACAGTGCCGGCCTCTTCGATTTCTACCGCGCCGACCTGGAAGTGCGCTGCCCGGCAGGCCGCTTACTGGCCGGCGATCGCCTGGCGCTGAGCGGGCAAGACCTGCTGCGGCAATTACCGGGCGTCAGTCATGCCTTCCAGACCCTGGCAACATTTATGCTTGTGGGCCAGGGCTTACCTGTCGAAGCGTTGAAAACAGCCTTGCGCAATGCCCTACCCGCTCACCCCGACCGCTATCTGGGTGTCAGCGCGTTGCCCAACGATTGCGGGGTTTCATTACGCATCATGACCCTTGATGCCGTGTCACTGCGCAACAGCCTTCACACAGCCTGGGCGTGCGTGCGTGAGCATCTGACCGGCGTGGCACCGCGTGTACGTCGCAAATGAGTGCTGATGCTGCTCAAGCTCTTTGTAGATGATGGCGCGCCCGCTTCCACCGCGCCGGCCCTTGCGCAAGGACAGTCATGAAAGAAGTCACAACCCCCAGGCAGCGTAAGGAAAACCGCCTCGTGCACATCCACATTATTTACACCCACACAAAGATGCTGCTCTCCAAAAAACCTTACTCTTCATGGGTAGAGATTCAGAATCAGTACCCTGACTACCTGACATCGCTTGGCCCCTGGGATGACCAAGCCGTTATCGAATACCTGGCAGACGAATATTGCCAACTCTCTCCGCCCCCGAAGGAGCAGGTCGCGGCCTTCATCGCGGCAACTGAAGAGACAACGGTACTGACGTTTTCCGGCTAGATTATTGAGTCACGATAATCCTCCCGATCATCTGCGGATGCAGCGCACAGAAGTACTCAAACTCCCCTGGGGTATCGAACACCCAGGAAAAACTATCGTCCGTATCCAGCGCTCCCGAGCGAAACACCTTGTGGGTTTCCGCGACCGTGTGCGGGACCTGATCGTCGTTCACCCACGTCACTTTGGTGCCCACGGCCACGGTCAGATCCTTGGGGTCGAACATGAATTGCTTGATGTCGATCTTCACTTCCTGCGCCCACACCGGCATCGACAACATCAGGCACAGCAGCGCCAACAGTCGCGTTTTCATTTGTCCACCCTCTTAAACCAATGTCGAGTCAATCAGCGCCAACGGGTGATCGCCCTGCGTGGCACGCACCTCGGTAACCCCCAGATAATTGCGCAACTGATCCGCCGCCACCGTCATCGGCCCCGGTGAAGGTGCCGCACCCGGTGCAGGTTGCGGATACGCCGTGCCACGGGCGGTGTGGAAGGTGATGTTGCCTTCGACCTTCTGAATGACCTGGTGAATATGCCCGTTCAGCACCGTCACCGAACCAAACTTGCGCAGCATCGCGATCGCCTGATCGCCGTCCTCGGTGCCCCAGCCCCATGGCTGATAAATCGTCCACAACGGAATGTGGGTGAAGACGACGATGGGTGTACTGCTCGACACCACGCGCAAGTCATCCGCCAGCCAGGCGAGTTGATCGGCGCCGAGATTGGCCTCACGCCCCGCTTGAAAATTGAAGACATTCACCAGCGCAATGAAATGCACGCCGTGATCGTCGAAGCTATACCAGCCATTGCCTTTGGTGCCCTTGCCATAACGCTCCAGATAGAGCGCGCCGCCGCCCGCATCGAGCGTGTCGTGCTCGCCCGGCACGTAATGCACGGTGGACGGCAGCGCCTTGAGCAACTGCGCCGACGTGTCGAATTCCTCGGCTTTGGACAGGTGGGTAATGTCGCCGGTATGAAGGATCAGCGAAGGCCGTTTCGGCAGCGCAATAACTTTGTCGATCGCCACTTGCAGGGTCTTCACCGGCTCCGGATTGGCCTCCTTGTTGAAGCCGATGTGCGAGTCGCTGATCTGTACGAAGTGGAAGGTGCTGTCCAACGCCTCGGGATCGGAAACGTTGCCCGCCGCATCCAGCGCAAAGGCTTTCGGAATGCCGCCATGCAAGGCCCAGATGACGCCGGCCCCGGCCCACGCCGAACACTTGAGCAGCGTGCGCCGGTCCGGGTTGAGCAAGCCGTCGGTGCGGCGTTGAGGTTTTGTGTGCATGGCCATCGGTGTGTCCTCGCGGGCGAACTACAGTGAGGTAGCTGACACGAGGGAAACCTTGCGCGGTGGCGGTTTATTCCGAGCCAAAAAATAAATTCTTTTGCGGGAATAAACGCCCGCGCAGCACAGTTATAGAGGTGTGACGGTGCGGAACCGACCATGAAGCAATTCGAGGAACTGATAGCGCCCCATCTGGACGCCGCCTACAACCTCGCGCGCTGGCTGACCGGCAACGACAGCGCCGCGCGCGACGTTGTGCAGGAAAGCGCGTTGCGCGCCTTCAGGTTTTTGCAGCGCTTTGCCGATGGCAATGCCAGGGCGTGGTTCCTGGCTATCGTGCGCAACGAAAGCTACACCTGGCTCAAAGCCTCGGCCGGGCGGCATTGGGTGGCCATCGAAGACGACATCGGCGAGCATGAAGGCGCACTCAGCCACAGCCAGACCCCGGAATTGCTGGCCATTCACACCGAAAACGTCGCGTTGCTCCAGCAAGCCCTCAGCGCCCTGCCGCCAGCGTATCGCGAGGTGATCGTGCTCAAAGAACTCGAAGACCTGCCCTACAAAGACATCGCCCTGGTGGCCGACATTCCGATGGGCACCGTCATGTCGCGACTGGCCCGGGCGCGCGCGATGCTCAAGATTGAATTACTGAAGTTGCACGATCATGAATGAGCTTGATTGCCCGGTTTGCCGGGTTCGGTTGCAAGGTTATGTGGATCAGGAACTGGATCCTGCTTTGGCTGCGGATGTGTCTGCGCATCTGGTTTTGTGCAGGGAATGCGCGCGGGTGTGTGAAGAAGTAAAAGCGCTGAAGGTCAGCGTGAAGCGCCATGCTGCGTATTACCCGGCGCCGGCAGCGTTAGCCACCCGTATCTTCGCGCCTGAAGCACCTGCCATTGGCCTAATGGAACGCTGGCGGAAATGGCTCGCCCCAGCGTTCTCTGCGACGACGTTGGCGCTGGCCGCGATGCTTTACATCGCAACGCCCGACGGCGAACAACCGCTGATGGACGAAGCCGTCTCCAGCCACGTGCGCTCGCTGATGGGCGAACACCTCAACGACGTCGTTTCCTCCGACCGTCACACCGTCAAACCGTGGTTCGCCGGCAAACTCGACTTCTCGCCACCGGTGGTCGACTACACGGCGCAAGGGTTTGTGCTGCTGGGCGGACGCCTTGATTATCTGCAACACCAGACCATAGCAGCACTGAGCTATGGCCGGGCGAAACACATTATCAACGTGTTCATACTGCCCACCCCCGAAGCTGACAAACCTCAGCAAACCCAATCAATCCGAGGCTTCAACGTCGTCTCGTGGCAAGCTAAGCACATGCGCTACGTCCTTGTTTCCGATGTAGAAAAAGGCGAACTGCAGACCCTCGGCCAACTCATCCAGAACTGAAGACAGATAAGTACGCCCATAGGGAGAGGGCATGACCACTACACCCCACGCGCGTAATGCCAGATGCCAGTCCCGGGAATCACTCGTCAACGGCAGTCCGGTCTCCCGGGGAAAATACTGCGCGTTATTCAGCGTTGTGCGATCAGATCTTGATGAAGTTCTGCGCAGACAGCGAGCCAAAAGGCAGCGATGCCAGATGCCCACCAACGTCAAGCGACCCCAGGTCAACGGGATAGAAGCCGGTCTCTTCAATGATCTTACGCACGTCTGCCTTTGCGGCTGCATCATCGCCTGAGTAGAACAAGACGCGCTTGCCGCCCGCCACTTCCGGCTCCGCCAGCACTGCCACATCAAGGTGGTTGAAGGCTTTGACAACCCGCGCGCCTGGGACGAACTGAGCGAATACCTCGCTCGAATACTTGCCACCCAGATCGACCGCCTTGATTCCATAGGTCGCGAGTGGGAAGAGGCAAAACGACATCACGCTCGATTGGGTTTTCATTAGTACCGATATTTCCCGCCAGATGCAAAAAGCCCAGCGTGGGGCTGGGCTGTCAGATCTGCCATTGGCCTTCTCGGAAGCCTGCTACTTCAAAATCTCATACCAGATCCGCGCATTCACCAGCATTCTGACTGCGTTGACTTTGTCGATCGCATACTGCGGGGCTGTCTCCCAAGGTAGCGAACTGCCTGTAAAAACCAACAGCGGCTCATTCGTGCCGCGCTCAAGCACCAGTCGAGCGTTAATAGATGTGAACTCAGGCTTGGCATTCAACGTATCGCGCATAATCAGGCGCTGCATTGGCGGAAGCTGACTCCAGGCAACAAACTCTTTGATCGGCTCCAGCCCAGCTGGAAATGTGTCGCGATGTAAGGTATTTCCAAACGTCTTATAAACTTGCCCCATGTCATCAGTGAAGTCGATCCATTGATTGTTATCGGCTATCCGTGCGGGCAGCATTGTATTCCGAAAATTGGGATTAGAACTCAGCATGCCTGACTCACCATCAAAGTGACTGTACTTAATGTCCGTTCGACTGAACTCATAAAAGCGCAAGGTTGCATACTTGTCGAAAGTCGACACAGCTGAGCAGCCAGGCAGCAGGAGCGAGGGAATAACGAGCGACAACGCTATCAAGATTTTACGCATGGGCATCCTTGCGATTCAGGCGGATAGTGCAACTTGGACTCCAAGCACTGTACCCAGTACCCAACCAGGCATCCAGCGCGCATGGAATGCCAGTGACGGCTGATCCGGGAGCGATAGTGCGCTACATCAGCGGGTCAGTGGGGCTGGATGCGTCGTCAACCAGAACACTGCTGCTAAACTTATCCACAATTGCTGGGGCAAAAATCAGCAATCCGTCCTGGGTCAATTATCAATCGGCTGGGTGGGTCAGCTTTCCGTCAGCGCCAACACCTGTTCTTCCAGTCTGAGAAGTCAGCCTCGAGCAGCTCGCTCAATGCGTCGATCTTGTCAGCATAGAGCCGATGCAACACTTGCAACAATTCCGGTCGGATAGCAGATTTGTAGCCCTCGAAGACCGGCCGAGATAACTCGGGACGATGAGTCTCGGAGAAAAACTCACCCAAGCCAATGTGACTCAGTACCCTGTTGGCGAAACCAACGGGGTCGTGCGCAATCGTTTCGTAGCGAGAAATCAAAAAGCTCTCACGAGGATAGACCGACATCCAGTTTCTCAAGCAGTTGGCGTAGTCACCACGCTGCAACGATCCCTGCGATTTGAAATGATCAATGAACCACTGATCAGACGCTTCACAAAACTCCATTTCGGCTCGGCGCAGTGCCATCCTGGCAGAAGACCATGCTCGCTCAATCGGATTTCGCATCAGATAAACGATACGTAAGCTGGGAAAGTATTGGTGCACTTCACGAATCCGGTCGAGTGGCAGAATTGCATAGGCAGGAGTGATGTCGCCATTGCAGCGTTCCTCACTGAACAAACTGCTGTACCAGCCAACACCATTCAGGTAGTGAGCATCCCAGAAGTGAACTTCCTTGCCAGCTGGAAAGCTTACACTTGGATGCTTGCTCAACACTTCGTATAACCAGCTAGTGCCGCTTTTCTGGGCACCAATTCCGATAAACCTTAACATCCAATCACTCTACCAAAGACCATTCCGGCGCACATGAGAAATCCACGAGACCAAGCCCGAACTGCTTGCTTTCCGCACTCACGCGAAAGCACAACGCATCGACGACGCGATGAAGATGGTGGAATCCCTCACCACAATCCCCGGATACGCCAGCATTGAGAAAATACAATCCTTCATTGAGGCGACAGACAAAACTGTACTCCACCGACAGCACGGAACCGGATGAAACAACCACGATTCCCTCTGCGATCTGCTTGGCTGAAGTAGCCCCTCCCAACTCCACGCCAGTGGGAGTCTTGATCAGCATACCAAAACGGACATTCCTAGCATCACGATCAAAGCGCACACGGTAGGTATAGCGATAAGTTTCTCCTGCCTTGAGACAATTAACCTTTTGCCCTTGGATGTTGAGTAACTGAGGATCAGAGATCAATGCACCACGAGATTCATAAGACAGCACAGTCTTGGAAACAAGGTGCGGATCGAAATATCCCGCCATTTCCTGACATGGCTCATCCACTTCTCCAGGCTCAGCCAACTCGGGACTCGGAGGCGCCTCGATACCAGCCAACATTTGTTCGCGCATGACCTTGGCTTTGTCGGCAGGAGCGTTCAGCAGCCGCTGATACTTACCAACCACTGATTTGGGCGTGCCTTCAGTAATTTTTTTACCACCATCCAGCAGAATCGCCCGGTCACACAGGCTCACAACCGTATTACTTGCATGGGAAACGAACAAAATGGTCGCACCTTGGGCCTTGATAGCCTCGATCCGCGCATAGCATTTGCGCTGGAAGAGCTCATCCCCCACAGCCAGCGCCTCATCGACAATCAGGATCTGCGGGTCGACATTGATAGCCACAGCAAAAGCCAGCCTCACCATCATGCCACTGGAGTAATTCTTGACCGGCTGATCTATGAAGTCTTCAATCTCTGCAAAGGCGAGTATGGACTCAAAGCGTGCTGCAGTTTCCGCATTGGAAAGTCCAAGTATGGAAGCATTCATGTAAACATTCTCTCGCCCACTGAACTCGGGATTGAAACCCGACCCCAACTCTAGCAGCGCGGCAATACGGCCATGTGTAGTTATCTCACCGGAAGTAGGGGTCAGAGTGCCGCAAATCATCTGCAACAACGTAGATTTTCCACTCCCATTGCGACCAACAATGCCAACTGTCTCGCCTTTATTTATTACAAAAGAAACATCATCTAGCGCCACAAACTCCTTATAGTGCTTTTCCCTACTGAACATCTGCAGCAGACGCGCGCGCGGGCTGGCGTATATTCGAAAATGCTTGCTAACACTTTTAACCTGTATTGAAAACTCAGAACACATCTGCAAAACCTTTACGCGCGATTTGGAAGAAAGCAAATCCTGCCCAGAGACACACCAAGGAGATCACCAAGTATTTTGTCAAGCCGATGAAGTCCGACATTCTGCCCCAAATCAAAACATCGCGCGCCTGTTCAATCACAAAAAGTCAAAGGATTAGCCATGATCAGAGGCTGAACGGAAGCTGGCAGGCCTCACGCACATGAAAAAGGCCAATGCTGTGAACATTGGCCTAAGTCATTGAAAAATATGGTCGGGACGGAGTGATTCGAACACTCGCCCCCCTAGCACCCTTGCCCACCCCGATAAGACTGTTTGAGCTGCCAACTGCGTCATGCTGACGTCCTGTTCTAAACGAAATTTTTTGTCAGTGGCCGCGGGATGCTGCGTTGACGACCGGGGGCAGTTGATGGATGCCACTGTACGAACTCAAGCACGCGGGGAAATGTGCAACGCGGTCTTGCCTGATGCACGAGACGCGCTTAGGGCGTGATTATTTCCTGAAGAAACGCTATGAATACATTGATGCGACTGGAGCCACGATGGTTGGGCAGATACAGCGCATTGATGCAGGTGCTTGCACTGCCTGGGTTGACCTCATATTGCTCCAACACCCGCGTCAGCCGACCTGCACTGACATCCTCACGTACCAGCCAATCGGCCAACAGCGTCACCCCGCCACCGGCCAAGGCAGCCTCGCGCAGAATGTCGGCATTGTTGCTTTGCAGCCGCCCCTGCACATTCAAGCGGATGACGTCCTCATCCCCCTGGAATGTCCATTGGTGGTGGCCCATGCGGTAATCGAAACGTAAGCACTGGTGCTCCAGCAAGTCGCAAGGGTGTCGGGGCAGTCCGGTTCGTGCCAGGTATTCGGGACTCGCCACAACCCAGCGCTGGAACTCGCCCAACTGCCTGCTGATGATGTCGTCACTGACAACCGATGAACCGAGACGTACTGACACATCAATTTGTTCGCTGAGCAGGTCACTGATCTCGTCGCTCAGCAAGAGACTGATTTCCAGACCGGGATGGCGTTCAAGCAGCCGCCCCAAGTGCGGGGCGATGATTCGCCGGCCGAACTCCACCGGGACACTGACCCGCAGACGCCCCTGAGCTTCGCTGCCACGATCGGCAACGACGGCATCCGCTTCATCGATGGCCTCCAGGATCGCCACGGCCTTATCGAAATAGTGCTGCCCCGCCACTGTGACGCTCGTATTGCGCGTGGTGCGGTTGAGCAGGCTGGCGCCCAACTCACTTTCCAGCCCCGCGACCTGCCGCGTCACCGACGACGTGGAGATGCCGAGCTTACGCGCTGCAGATGAGTACCCCCCACAGCGTACCGTTTCGACAAACATTTTCAGCGCAAGCAACTTGTCCATGAACGGACTCCGAAATCGAAAGGTAAAGGTGGCGACTGTGCATGACCAGGCAATGGGAATCTTGCATGGCTGTGCTCAATGGCCTGATTAAAGAGGCCTGCGACCCTACAATTGATCGGATGACAATCAAAAAACGACAAATAACCGATTGATCAATAGAGTGGCATCCCGGGGCAGGTACAGGTTGGCCGGTGTGAACCGCACCCATCAGGCTTGCGCGATGCCCATGATCCGATTGCCCATATTCACTCCCCAATCCGCCATGCGCTTGCCTTCTGCAAGTTGCTGTCGCTGCCAGGCCAGCAGTGCATGATCGAGGTCGCCGCTGTCATCGATTGTTTGCGCCAGGGACAGTGCATTGCGGGCGGCCTTGGCCGTGCTTCCGGCGGTATGAGGACGCGGCACAAAAGCGGCATCCCCCGTCAACAGCACACGGCCAAACACCATTTGCGGGACGTTGAGATCAAGGATCGCCTGCACAAAAATATCCTTGGTCTGGCGAATCAGTTCCCGAAAAGCCGGGTTCGCCTGCCGCTCACCCATTTCCCGAATGTAAGCATCCTGCCCCGTGGCCAAGGCCCCGGGTGGAATGGAGTGACTACGCCGATGGCCATTGCGGTCAGTGAGCACAGCGTCCAGTTCCGGCCCTTGTGCAGCTTTCAAATACCACAGCCAATTGAACCGACGCTCGCCAGGATTAACGGAGCCATTCACGCCCGGGACCATGTATTCCAGCATCAGCGATTCGGGGTCCTGTTGAAAAACAAAGTCCTCGTAAAGCTGCGTTTTGGCGAAGTCTGGAAGTTGCTCTTCATCGACCAGCCCACGCCACACCACATACCCCGAATAAGTAGGTACCGCTCCAGGCAGCACCATGCTTCGTACGGTTGAACCCGCGCCATCGGCACCAATCAGCAGGTCACCCTCTGCACTGCCGCCATCTGCAAAAGTCGCAGTCACCCTGTGCTCATTCTGGGTCAGATCCACCAACGTCTTGCCACGGTGATAATGCTCGGCAGGAAACGCAGAAAATAACGCGCTGTATAGCGTATTCCAGGACGTCTGGGTTTGCGGCATCGGCTCTTTATGCACGATGCTACCGACTCGATCCAGATAGAGACGATCATGGGACCGGACGCCGAGCGCCCCTGCCGGATGAATGCCCGCATAGCGAAAATGGTGCAGGACATCCGCCTGCAAAACGATGCCCCCGCCACGACTGTTCATCGCCGCAGGGGATCGCTCGTAAATATCGACCTGCCAACCAATCGCGCGTAACGCCGTGGCGGCGAACAGCCCTCCCAGGGAACCACCAATGACCAAGGCCTTCGGAACACCTGAACGCTTCATTACCTTTCTCCTCGTTGCCGGGTGATTTCCCCGGCTGCGGTTTAGCGTTGCGTTATGCCAACACCGGATAGTCGATGTACCCCTTGGCGTCGCCGCCAAAAAAGCTGTTGCCGTCAGCCACGTTGAGTTCGTTGCGACCGCGCAAGCGAGCCGGTAAGTCGGGGTTGGCAATGAACGGGCGACCAAACGCAATGAGGTCCGCACGCCCCTGCACAATGGCCTGTTCGGCCGTTTCGCCGGAGTAGCCTCCCGCCAACATCAGAACGCCGTGGAAGTCATTACGCAGTTGCTTGATGATCGCGTCCCAGCGTGGGTCGTTACTTTCATCGAGCACTGTGCCAACCATCATCGGTTCTACCAGGTGCAGGTACGCGAGATTCCAGTGATTGAGCCGGGATGCGATGTAGCCAAAGGTTTGTTCCGGGGTGTCATCGCCCATCCCCATGAAACGTCCCATCGGTGTCAGGCGGACAGCTACGCGTTCGGCGCCTACTTGCGCGGTCACGGCGTCCACGACTTCAAGCAGCAACCGGGCACGGTTTTCGATACTTCCCCCGTAGCGATCACTTCGCTGATTGCTGGCGCTGTTGATGAATTGGTCGAGCAGGTAACCATTGCCGGCGTGAATTTCCACACCGTCCATACCCGCCAGGATCGCGTTGCGAGCGGCCTTGCGGAAGTCGGCAACGATCGCTTCGATCCCGGGAATGTCCAGCGCTTGAGGGACAGGTACATCACCCCATACGCCCTCGCCCTCTTCATTGAGGATGAAGGTCTTGCCGGGCACCGGTTGCGCGGTCGGCGCCACCGGCAAGCCGCCGCCAGGCTGGAACACCGGATGCGACACTCGCCCCACATGCCAGAGCTGCAGGAAAATGCGCCCGCCTTCTGCGTGCACGGCCTCGCTGACCGCCTTCCAGCCCTGGATCTGCTCGTCGCTATGGATGCCGGGGGTCCAGGCGTAACCCTGGCCCTGCTGCGAAATCTGCGTAGCCTCGGTAATGATCAATGCGGCACTGGCACGCTGACGGTAGTACTCGACGTTCATCGATGTCGGTACGTTGCCAGGTTGCCCCGCCCGCGAACGAGTCAGAGGCGCCATGGCGACGCGGTGCTTGAGGGTGAGTTGGCCAAGTTTGATCGGGCTGAACAAGTGATGAGTCATGATGATTTCCTGAATGAATAGGGATTGGAAAAACGCCTTAAGCGGCTTCGCTTCGTTTCAGTATCCGGGTCATTATTTCGACGGGCTGGGCGCCACTGATCACGTCATCTGCGATCTGAATGCTGGGCACCGAGCGCACACCGGATGCCTTGGTTTGGGCTTCGAGCTTCAAGACTTCAGCCGTGCCTTCATCGGACTTGAGAAAGTCGACAATGACCGCTCGGTCCTGCCCGGTTTCGGCAGCGATGTCGGCCAGTATCGTGAGGTCGCCGATATCCCGCCCCTCGCCGAAGTACGCCTTGAAAATGGCCTTGACCAGCGTCGACGCGTCTCGACCCGCCTGTTGCTCGCGCCATACCAACCGATGCGCGGCCAGGGTGTTGGGCGTTTTTTTGACTCGCTCGTAATCGAACTCAAGCCCGACCGCCTTACCGGCGTGGGTGACCTGTGCGTCCATCGCCTGGCTACGTGCCCAACTGCCGAATTTGCCAGAGCGATAGACTTTGCGATCCATGCCTTGAACGGGCATGTCAGGGTTCAACTGATAAGGCAGGAAGCCGATGGGGCGGTCCGTTGATAAACCCGAAGCGGCCAGAGCGCGTTCGAGATGTTCCTCTCCGATCCAGCACCATGGGCAGATGAAGTCGTAAGTCACTTGAATTGAGGATGAGTGCAAACTCATGACGGTCTCCGTGGTTGAGTGTTTCACCCCCCCAAGGTAGGGGCCGGAGCGCCGCCAGAGAATCCGTCGATTGCACAACGTAGCTTTTCGCAAAACGCAACGATGTGCCGATCACGCCTTCGGCGCGCCACGGTCCTTGAGCGCCTGTCTTTGGACAGGGGCGCACGCTGCGCGAGTTAACGGTTGTTGATTCGGTCACCGTTGCGCCTGGCGCAATGTAGCGTTGCGCCTTGATGGGGTACTCCATCACAAGCGCCCTCTCTAAGCTCACGTCATGGAAAATCGCCGTACGCCCATCGCACGCGGCGGATTGAAAAATCTGTCGTTAATTCAGCTCGAGAGGTAAGGCGATGAAGCGCAAAACGATCATCGGTGTCGTTCTGGCGATCGGCGTCGTGGGGTTAGGGTTTGCGTTCTGGATGATGTGGAGGCCGGAAATTGCCACGGTCAGCCAGCCCCTGAAGGCCGATCGCGAAACCCTGGACAGAGGCCGCCGCGTCGTCGAAGCCGGAGACTGTGCGGTCTGTCACACACGGCCAGGAGGCGCCTACATGGCCGGCGGTTTGCCGCTGGTAACGCCTTTCGGAACCCTCTTCACCACCAACATTACCCCGGACCCGGAGTCCGGTATCGGAAAGTGGTCGCTGGACGCCTTTGAACGGGCCATGCGTGAAGGCATCGCGCGTGACGGCCATTTCCTCTATCCGGCGTTCCCCTACGTGCATTATCGAAAGATGAGCGACGCCGATATCGCCGACGCCTATGCCTACCTGATGAGCGTGGACCCGATCACATACACCGCGCCGCAGAACCACATGGTCTTCCCCATGAACTTCCGTCCGCTGGTGTCCTTCTGGAACTTGTTGTTCCTGCATGGAGATCCGCTGGAGCCACTTCCCAACCAGTCAGCACAATGGAACCGCGGACGCTACCTGGTCGAGGGAGCGGGACATTGTTCATCCTGCCATTCGCCCCTGAATCTGATTGGCGGGGAAAAAAGCAGCGAACGGTTCAACGGTGGTGTCGTCGACGGCTGGACAGCCCCTGCCCTGCGCGGAATGACCGAGGCGCAACACCCCTGGAACGAAGCCCAGTTGGTCGCCTATCTGACGGGCGAGGTCGCCGAAGGACACGGCGCAGCAGCGGGCCCGATGTTGCCGGTCAGTCTGAGCATCGCGCAATTGCCGACGGAAGATGCCCATGCCATCGCGCAGTACATTCTCGACCTCAAGAAAACCTCATCGGATGCCCCATCGCCGCCCTGCACTTCTGGGGTCAAGCCCAGCGCCAGAGCACTTATGGGCGCCTCATTGTTCGACGGCGCCTGCGCGAGTTGCCACGGCGGCGCGGCGCCGATGCGCGTCATTGAATCGCGGCCGGCGCTGGCGAACACCTCGGCGGTGATGGCGGACTCGCCACGCAATTTGATCCAGACCATCCTGCAGGGCATCCCCATGTCCAGCGCCGCTTCCAGCCACTACATGCCTGCCTTCGCCCCTAGCCTGGACGACACCCATGTGGCCGCACTTGCCGAGTACTTGCGCAACCAAAGTTGCGCGAACCGTCCCTGGACGGATCTCGACAAGACCATCAAAAGCATTCGGGCTCAGGAGCAGCAACCGTGATCACACTCGATATCAACGGCAAGACTCACGAACTGGACATCGCGGACGACATGCCCTTGCTGTATGCCTTGCGCAATCAAGTGGGGCTCAACGGCGCCAAATACGGCTGCGGTCTGGGTCAATGTGGCGCCTGCACGGTGCTAGTGAACGACAAACCGGTGTTTTCCTGCCTGACGCCCTGCGGCGCGCTGGCGGGCAAATCGGTGCGCACGGTCGAGAGCCTCGGCAGCGCTGACCAACCGGGCGCCTTGCAGAAAGCCTTTATCGAGGAACAGGCGGCCCAGTGCGGCTATTGCATCGCGGGAATGATCGTCCGCGCACAGGCGCTATTGGAAGCCAACCCCCATCCGGACGATGAAACGATCCGTCGCCACATGGCACCCAACTTGTGCCGCTGCGGCACCCATGTGCGAATCCTCGCCGCTATCAAGTCGGTCATCGCGCAAGGGGGCAAGGTATGAAAACCTCAACGCAAAAAGTCGATCTGAGCCGCCGCGCATTCATGATAAATGGCGCATTGGTGATGGGGTTCGCACTGCTCCCGGCCATTCCTCGCGCCTTCGCCGACACTGAAGTAGACACCTTGGGGACAGAGATCCTCGCCCCCGACCTGCCGGGCAGCCTGCGCGCCACTCCTCACCTGGACGCCTGGATCCGCATTGATGCGAAAGATGGCATCACCGTCTACACCGGCAAAGTGGAACTGGGCACTGGCGTCAAAACTGCGCTCCTGCAGATCGCCGCCGAGCGGCTGGAAGTGCCGCCCACGCTCATCCGTTTTCTCACCGCCGACACCGCACTGACCCCCAATGAAGGGTATACCGCCGGCAGCCATACGATCGTCGACAGCGGCACCGCGCTGTTCAACGCCGCGGCCCAGGTGCGTCAATTGTTGCTCGAGTCCGCGGCACGGCAATGGCATCTCAACGTCGACAGCCTGACCACGCGGGACGCGGTGATCTACGATGCGCAAGGCCGCAGCATGACCTACGCACAAGCCGTGGCAGGGGTCCAACTGCATCGTTTTGCATCGGCCAACTCGCCCTTCAAGCCAGCCAGCCGTTTCACCCTGATCGGCCAATCACTGCCTCGACTGGACATCCCGGCCAAAGTCAGCGGCGGTGCAGCCTACGTGCAGGATATGCGCCTGCCCGATATGCTGCATGCCCGCGTGATACGGCCACCCCGGCGCGGCAGTCAGCTTCTGGAGATTGACGAGGCCGCCCTCGGGAAACTGCCCGGTGAGGTGAAACTGATCCGCAACGGCAGCTACCTTGCCGTGGTCGCCACCGATGAATGGCTGGCGGTCAAAGCAATGCGCGAGGGCTATGCCACGGCCCGCTGGACAGCAGGTAACCCGCTGCCCGACTCGACACACATCCATCAACTCCTCACCGAATTGCCGGCGCGACGCTACCCGGTGAGTGCCAAGGGTGACCTCCCGCAACCGACACCACACGCCTACAAGGCCCGGGTGACCAAGCAATACCTGATGCACGGCTCCATCGGCCCCTCCTGCGCAGTGGCCTGGTTCAAGGACGGCACACTGACCGTGTGGACCCACTCTCAAGGTGTCTATCCATTGCGCGCAGGTATCGCCGAGATGGTCGGCCTGCCGGTGGCTCAGGTGCGGTGCATCCACGCTGAAGGCTCCGGTTGCTATGGCCACAACGGCGCCGATGACGCCGCCGCCGACGCCGCGCTGATCGCCATGGCCATTCCCGGCAAGCCGATACGGGTGCAATGGATGCGCGAACAGGAAAATCTCTGGGAGCCCTACAGCTCGGCCATGCTTGCCGAAGTGGAAGCAGGACTGGACGACAGCGGGCGGCTTCGCGACTGGACATACGAACTCTGGAGTACGCCGCACAACGAACGTATCGTCAACGCCGGGCGCCTGTTGCCGGCGTGGCTGTTGGCCAATCCCTTCACCCCGGCGCCTTCGGTGCCGATCGCTCAGCCCGAAGGCGACGGCGACCGCAATGCCGTTCCGTTGTATGAGATACCCAACCTGAAGGTCGATCTGAATTTTGTACTGACCATGCCATTCAGGACCTCGGCCATGCGTTCGCTCGGTGCCCATATCAACATCTTCGCCATCGAGAGCACCGTCGATGAACTGGCGGCCAGGGCCACCGTCGACCCGGTACAATTTCGCCTGAATCACTTGAGCGATCCGCGAGCACGGGCAGTGGTGGAGCGCGTGGCCGCTGAGTTCCGCTGGCCGCAAAAAGCAACGGGCCCCGGCAGCGGAGTCGGCTTTGCCTTTGCCCGCTACAAAAACATCATGGGTTACTGCGCAATCGCCGTGCAGTTGCATGTGCAGCGCCAGACTGGACAGGTGACGATTGATCGCGTTGTCGCCGCCGTCGACGTGGGGCAAATTGTCAGCCCCGACGGGCTGCTCAATCAGATCCAGGGTGGCATCGTGCAGTCCGCCAGTTGGACGCTCTATGAGCGAATCCTCTATGACGCCAGCGGCATGCACAGTTTCGACTGGAGCGGCTATCCGATCATGCGTTTTCCGGATTTGCCGCAACAGGTCGAGGTCCACCTGATTGATCAGCCGGATCAGCCATTTCTTGGTGCGGCGGAAATCGTCCAGGGCCCCATGGCCGCAGCACTGGGCAATGCCATCAACGATGCCACCGGCAAGCGCTTGCTCGATCTGCCGCTGGCGCGACGTGGCTGGCAGGAGGCGCTGGGGTCATGACCGATCCGGGCGGTGTCGACTTTATGCCCTTCGGCCACAAGTCAGCCAGCCGATGCCGGCGAAACGTCTGAATCGGTAGCCAGGCGCACGCTCATGAGCGCCTGGCGCTCATGCAGCAACCCGTTAACGCGAACACGAGGAATCCCACTGATATACCTCGTCGTACACGCGGTCTATCAGTTCCTCTTTGCTGGGGAAATATCGATAGAGTTTTGCAGGTGCTTGAGCATTTCAATGCTATCTCCTGACAGCATCGTTCGAAAACGAGCCTTCAGGCCCTAGCAATTCGCTGATGAAATCGATAAACGCATTGACGCGCTTGGAGCCACGATGATTGGGAAGATACAGTGCGGAAATGGCCGAACTAGCATCGTTCGGATTGATAACAAAGGACTCGAACAATGAAGTCAAATCACCGCTGCCAATATCGTCGTTGACGAGCCAGTCAGGTAACAGAGCCACTCCACCGCCCGCCAACGCAACCTCACGCAAAACCTCGGCATTGTTGCTTTTGAAGCGGCCCTCAATCGGTACTCGAGTCTCCTCACCTTCCTTCAGGAAAGTCCACACCTGTTGCTTTGGGCCGTAACTGAAACGCAGGCACTCGTGCTGCATGAGGTCCATGGGATGTTCAGGAAAGCCATGTGCATTCAGGTACTCGGCACTGGCCACCACCCGGCGCTTGAAATGACCGACGGGACGACTGACGACACCATCCATGGCGGCTGCCGATCCCAATCGAATCGCCAGATCGACGCGCTCCCCCAGTAATTCAACGATGTCATCGGAGAGCGTCATGTCCAACACAAGTTGAGGGTATCGCTTCAACAGCGAGGCAATATGAGGTGCAATCAGACGACGCCCCAGCGCTACGGGCACGGAAATACGAAGATGGCCCGCAGGGAGTTCCCCGCGGTCACTGACCGAGGCATCCGCCTCGGCGACAGCATTGAGCACTTCCCGCGCTTTCAAGTAGTAGGCGGCCCCGGCATCTGACAATGAGATTTGACGCGTGGATCGATTAAGCAAGACAGCGCCCAGTTCCGCCTCAAGCCCATCGATCATCCGAGTCACAGAAGACGTCGCCAGGCCTAACTGTCGAGCGGCAGAAGAAAAGCCCTTCGAATCCACAGCCTGGACGAACATCTTCAATGCGAGCAGCTTGTCCATGACACTCCTTGACTCAACCGTTGTTCATATTGAGCATTGTGCCAGTTCGGGTCCGACGAGAAACCACCGAGAAGACGACTAGAGCTACCAGCGACAATGCGCTTCCCACCGCAGCAATTGCCAGCCAGCCGGCATGTTCATAAAGCAAACTGGCTACCGAAGAACCGATTGCACCCCCAATAAAGATACTGATCATGTACAACGCATTCAGACGGCCTCTGTTGGCAGTGCCCAATGCATAGACAGCTCGCTGGCCAAGCACCATGTTCATTTGCACTGCAAAATCCAGTGCTATCCCGGTGACGGCCAACCCAATCACACCGTAAAAGGGATTGATGAAGGCCGGAAGGAAACTCAATACACCCAGCACCATGGCCACCTGCGACGCTCGTCGAGTATGGCCTGCATCGGCAAGACGGCCACTGATAGGTGCGGCAATGGCACCGATGGCGCCAACCAGAGAGAAAATCGCAATCTGACTTTGCGTGAGGCCGAACTCACGACTCAATATCAATGGCACAGCGGTCCAGAACAAACTGAACGCCGCAAACATCAGCCCTTGATAGAGCGCGCGCTGACGCAGCACGGGCTCGCGGCAAAACAGTTGGCCCAGGGACATCAGCAATTGGCCGTACGAGGCACGATGGGTCGGTTGCCATTTAGGCAGGGTCATGCCAATCACGATGGCGATAACGAGCATCAAGGCGGCGGCCCCGACAAACACCACCCGCCAGCCCAAATGATCGGCAACCAGGCTCGACAGCGGCCGCGCCAGCAGAATCCCTAGCAGCAAGCCCCCCATAATCCCGCCAACCACCCGACCGCGAGACTCTTCCGATGCCAGATGTGCCGCCAACGGAATAAGCATCTGCACGGAGACTGAGCTGAAACCGATGAGTGCCGACACCACTAGAAATACACTCGGCTGCTTGGATAAACCGGCGGCGACCAGGCTGAAGATCGTAATCACGATCGTCGCGATCATCAGCCGACGGTTTTCTACCAGGTCCGCCAAGGGCACCAGGAAAAACAATCCGAGCGCATAACCAATCTGGGTCAGCGAAACGATGAAACTCGCGCTCCCACTCGACATGCCGATATCCGGGGCGATCAAGCTAATAATCGGTTGTGCGTAATAGATGTTGGCCACGATGGCACCGCAACAAAAAGCAAATAGAAGCACCAGCCCCTTTGTCATTGATGCTTTTTGTATCGTCGCTGCTGTATCACGTGTAGAAAGGTCCATGCCATAGACTCCTGAGGTTCGACAGCGGTGACCTTCCAACGAAGGTCACTCGCATTCATGTTTGCCAGGCCAACAACATAGGCGGCAGTGCACCTCGAGAGAATATGGCCGGGACGCAACGTCGCGTTGCGTCGTGCGCAAGAGATGCCCGGGCTGAGTCGATAACAGCAACTTCACACCTCAGGTTTGGACGCCATCAGAGCGCCCTATTGATATGTCCAAATTCATTAGGCCGGCTCATATTTGACGCGAGCGCTCAAGGCGGTCAGCGAGGCGGCGAGCGGCTACGCGGGCTGGAAGGAAGAGGAGATGCCAGGCTTCCACGAAGTGCGAGCTCTGTCGGTGCACCTGTAAGAGAAAGCCGGAAAGGATGAGCAAAAGATCACTGGTCATGCGAGCGAGGGCATGACCAAAAACTACCAGCGGGACCACGATGAAATCATCTGGGCAGAAGCAATCCCGGACCTGAATATCAGTGAAATCACCGGGTAGTTTTGCGCTGATTTTGCCCAGGCACAAAAAAGCCGATCTGTTAGATCGGCTCAATTGTCTGATTTTACTCAGGAATAATGGTCGGGACGGAGTGATTCGAACACTCGACCCCTAGCACCCCATGCTAGCTATTGGCGAATTTCAGCGGATCGCTAAATACCCAAAAAGAATCCACCGAGCTAGTATCTACGAGGGCTCCAGTACTCCACCACGCCCAGCACCGTCCAACGAAATCCATCGGTAGCTGACGTTTCTGTGGGGGTAAATGTGGGGGTGTTTTTTTGGAGGGAAAAGTCATGACCAAACTCCCCGCCAAAGAACTGGAGTCATTAGACGCGAACGATGCAGGTCGAGTGCTCAGGGAAGACGGTGGTCTCTCTGGCAAGGTTCAACTCAAGAAAAAATGTATTACCGTCGCGTTCTATTACCAGTTCCGATGGGAAGGGAGATTCACCGATATTTCGTGCGGGACATGGCCAGGCACATCACTACCGGAAATACGCAAAATACGGAACATCGCCCGCGACCTTGTAGCGACCGGAGTGACCCCCAACGATCATAAACGAGCCGAAAAAGCGCGAATCCGAGCAGAGGTCAACGCTCAACTTGTCGCCGCCGAAACGCTAAAGGCAAAGGGACTGACCTTAGGAGATATGGCAGAAAAATGGCTTCTGAATGGCGTAGCGAGGAAAGATGGTAACGCTGAAATGCGCCGACGCTTCACCAAGGACCTGTACCCCACACTGAAAAACAAGACATTGTCTTCCGTATGAACACGACTTACGGAGCGTGGCGCGAACCGTCGTCGGTCGCGGCGCCAATCGACAGGCCATTGGTTTGTTTGCCGATATCACTCAGATGTTTGCATGGGCAAAAAAGCGCCAACCCTGGCGGGCTCTGCTGGTTGATGGCAACCCGACCAACCTTATTGAGATTAATAAGCTGATCCCGTCTGACTACGAAGAGGAAAGAAGCCGTATTCTCTCGCCTGGTGAGTTGTTGGAATTGCACAAGCGCTTCCAGCAAATGACTATCGACTACAGCACCCTCCCCGCAGGCCAAAAATACGAGGGCATTCGGCCGTTGAAAAAGGAGCCCCAACTCGCGCTCTGGATCAGCCTGGGCACCTTGTGCCGGATCGGCGAGTTGCTGCAGGCCGAATGGAGGAATGTCAATCTGGATCAGCAAACCTGGTTTATCCCGAGCGAAAACGTCAAAGGCTCCCGGGGCAAGAAACAAGACCATCATGTCTTCCTCTCCCCCTTTGCCCTGCATTTCTTTCAGGAACTCAAGACCCTGACGCGACATTCCCAGTGGTGCTTTCCGAACAAGCAGGATGATGGGCATGTGGACGTGAAAGCGGTGAGTAAACAGGTCGGCGATCGCCAGGCTCGGGTCAAAAACCGCAAGGCCCTGTCACGACGGCGTCATGACAACACGCTGGTCCTGGCCGACGGCCAAAACGGTGACTGGACGCCGCATGACCTACGCCGTACGGGCGCAACCATGATGCAAGCCTTAGGTGTCAGCCTGGATGTCATTGATCGCTGCCAAAACCATGTACTGGCTGGCTCCCGGGTTAGGCGCCACTACCTCCATCACGACTATGCCGAAGAGAAGAAATGCGCCTGGAAAATGCTGGGTGATCGGCTTAGTGCCGTACGATCCTCAACCTACGAGCATCCGCCAACCGAGTCGATGATGTCTTTTCCAGCGTATACCGCGACAGGATTTCTACTGTCTTCATAAGTAGGCCTCTTTAGTGCTGAGTCCTCATAGTTTCGTGGACATCGCCGAGCGCTTTCCTCAGATAGGTCCCGGCCTGTTGACCCCGATGCCGAATTGACCCACGTGCCGATGTAAGACTAACCCACCTCAAAATCGGTACTAATCTCGAACAGGCAACGGTGCAAGGAGTCAGGCTGGGTCAGTGAATCTCGGCAACCAGGTCAATTTGGCGTCGGCACCCACAAGTTGAGTCTCTTCGACGTCGGCTGATCCGACTCCATGCCGGTTACCCGCAATACCCCATATCAACGAATCACGCCAGCCGGCGAGGATCCCGCATGAATACGTACCGACACACGTTCGTAGTCGTCTGCCCGTCCGACGGCGAAACCATTATATCGGCTTGAGTTGAGGTACTTGTCGATGATCCATGTCGAGCACATCCGGGCAGTTACCGCGCTGATCAAGAAGGGATGACACGAGCAGATCGCTGATCGACTGGCTGAATCCCTGGGCGGCGATCAAACCATCCTCGCCACGCACCAGGGCGTCGAGATCGAACAGTGAGGCTTAGCGGATGATTGCATACCACGACATGCCGGTCGCTGGCACCCGCCAGGACGGCGCCCGGTTCCTTGCCGGTCGGCATACCCTGATGCCGTTTCCGCGTCAGGACGATATGGGCATCGTTGCCGATGTCTGCCAGTCGTTCGTGTTCGACAACGGTGCGTTTTCGGTTTGGAAGAAAGGCGGCAAGCTGGATGTTGATGGCTACACCGCATGGATTGAGCAATGGCACCGGCATCCCGGTTTAGACTGGCCGCTGATCCCGGATGTCATTGACGGCGACGAGTCGGCCAACGACCCGCTTCTGGAAGCCTGCCCCAAAAAGTTACGCGGCGTGACGGTCCGGCACCTGCATGAGTCACTGGATAGGCTGCAGCGCCTGGCCATCGGCAGCACGGGCCAATGGGCACACCGGGGAACGGCCGTCTGCTGGAAGCGCATGGGTTCGGTGATGGATCCAATTTGCGATGACCAAGGCAGGTCAGCATGCCACCTCCACGGACTCAGGATGCTCGAACCTGCGACACTCCAGAATCTGCCCTTCGCATCAGCCGACAGCACAAACGCCGCGGTGAACGGCGGAAGCATCAGACGGTTCGGTATGTACGTACCACCTGCTGCGGGACAACGGGCTTGTGTCATGGCAGACAGAATCGAAGGATACAACAGTTCATCAATTTGAAGCGGGCCGCATTCGTCGACCTTGAGTTAATATAACTAGAACGGTATACCGCGACGCACCGCAAACTTCATAGCAGGTGTCAGTAATACATCATCTATAAGCTTCGCACTACGCTTTAGCATCTCAGCTGACACCTTACTGAAGCTCATGTATTCCATACTGGCTTCTTGAATACTGTCTATAGCAAATTTCTTTCCGTCGAATTGCGCCAAAAAATATCTATTAATTTTAGTGCCATTCGCCAGTAGAAGATCAAAAACAACAGCCCCCTTAACCGATTGCCTATCCAGCTCTTGAGAAATTTCTTCAAGACACTCAAAAGGGCTATGGTAATTGGCCGCCAAAATAAAAGCTGATACTCCCAAGCTATTAGGAAGCTCAGTACTTACCAAATAGTCAGATTTCATTTCATGAGTCTCTTAGAAGCCGCCTCGATTAATTCAAAAACCTTGCTAACTATAGCTTTTGCTGTCGAAAAATCCAGAATTCTACTGGTAGTGCTTGGTGCGTCCATATGAGCGGTTCGATGACGCTCCGCGCTATAGTAAGCATAGCATTCGTCTATCACCTCAGCGAGCGCTACGCCACCATTTGCAGTCACGTGAGTTGATTGATCCTTTCCCAACTTACCATCCCGAAAATAGTCACCAAAGGTAGACTGCTTAGCCGGGTGGAGGTTCCCTCGGATCAACAGATCCTTGACGAACCCTTCTAAACCGCGCAATGCAGGAAGAGCTACACATGAGTAGTCTTCTACAGGCAGTTCGATTTTCGCGAGCGCGAAAGCAGAGCTAAGTTGAATTCTTACTGCATCCGATATGAAACCGTGCGCAGCGGGAAGAACCGCTAAAAGCCCATCTTTAACTTGTTGAACAGTTAATTCTACAACGTAAATTTTTGACTGTGCCTTAATAACATCATCAAGCGAAAGAACCGAGCCAAGATAGTCACTAACAATCGCTGCGAGCTGCCTATACTTCCCCTGAAACTGAAGCGTACCCGAGTTATAATGCTTAATGACTAAGCTATCACCCAGAGAACCTACAACCCTGTACATCTTACACAGGGTGCCACCGTCAACCTCACTAACTTGGGCCCCTGCCTCCACCAGATAGTCTAGAATAGGCACAACATGTTCTGATGGAAAGCGTGGCAAAGACACATTCAAACTTGCCGGGGTAGGCGTAACACACTCCTCGATGATTTTATTCGCGAAGTGCTCAAATGTATCCGGACAATGACCCGCAGCCTTCCCCAAGGAAAAAACTCCTCCCGATACGGGAAAGATCTTCATAAGAAAAACGTTATCTTTAACATGAAACCGAAGATGCTGTTCTTTATCGTTCTTTTTTTCGAGAACAGGATTAGTTCCACCATGCCGCTCAATACATGGAGCGATACTATCAAAGTTAAGATTTAGGTCTTTGTACTTCTTAGCTTCGGACTTACTCATTTCTTAAATATTCCATCCATAGGAACGCAGATACTACTTGATCCAAATGATAGCGAAAAGCCTCCGCCATTTATTGGTGCTACCCACTCGTCAGATTTCTCCCTAGGCATTGATAGCTCAATTTGGCTTTTTTGCAACAACGAGTCGATCCACCCTCTAAACAAACAAAACTGCCGAACCACATTTGTTCGCCACCCCGGTCAAGGAGAGCTACCTCGATTACAGAGACAAGCGTGTCTTGAATGTGATGATCTCATCGACTTTGATCGAACGCTGCGCAATCCTTTTTGATGCACTGATCAAAGAGGATGAGGCTGAAGGTTACCCCAAGAAATCAGCGCAGGTCCTGCAATGGCAATCGGGCGGTTGGCGCTGAGAGGACGCCGAGCGCGACGCCCCCCCCCCGTGGTGCTGTTCAACGATAAGGGGGGCGATGCAAAAGTTCGAAAACGTCGACATACAACGCGACGATCAAGGACGCCTGCTCGCCCTGCGCCAGGGCGACAAAGCCGTGGTCACCTTCCGCTACGGCGATGCCGGCCGCGTGGTGGAATTCACCACTGTAGAAGGCTATGACGGCGATTTCTACTACAACGAAAAAGGCTGGCAAACCTCGCACAAAAACGCCTGGAACTGCACCTACGGCTTCAACTACAACACTGCCGGCAGTCTAGCCGGCGCCATCTGGCCGGACGGCAGTCGCATCACGACTTTCTACGAGCCCAAGACAGCCAATGTCACTTCATTCATTGATCGCCAGGGTGAGATGGAAAGCTACACCGAACTGCAAGGCGCGCCCGACCAGTAAAAAGTCATGCTCAAACGCACGAAAAACGGCAAGAAAATGTACGACATGACCTACAACTACCAATACAACGCCCAGGGTTTGCCCACAAACGAAAAAGTCATGAAGCGTGATGAAGGCGGTGAATGGATTGATTCGGAAAGCACTTTTTTGAGCGGTAGCGCGTTTGTTTTGGCGAACCGCTAACCAGTACGCAATCGTTGTCGTGAAAACGACCGCTAAACATTTCCGTTGGGCGGTCGATATGCTGGCGAACCATTTTTCTGCGGCGTAGCCAGTTTCACCTCAAGGCTTCGCCAGGGCTTGGCCACACTCGCCAAGTACCGTTTAACAAGGAGTTCCGGCATGTACGCCACCCTTATCGACCCGGTCAACGAAGCACTGCGGCAAATCCTCAACATCGCCGTGCAATTCGACCGCACCAACGCCGAGCGCGAAAAAATTCGCGCGGTGTTACGCAAGTTGCTAGTCATTCGCGAAATGCACGCGACTTATTTCATTTGCGTAGGCGGCACCCAAGGCGCCGGCAAAACCCACTTGCTACGTGAACTCTACGGTCTGGATGATTGGCTGCAGGACAACCCGGGCCGTGGCGAATGTCGCCCACTGTTTATCCTCGAGCGAGACTGTGAAGCATCCTACGCCCGTGGCGTGGATGAATACGGCGAGGAACACGAAATCAACCAGGAGACCCTGGCCAAGGAACTGCGCAGTTTCTCTACCGGTGAACGTTTCCTGCTGCTGCGTTTGTATGTGCCCCGCCGTCACTTCAGTGATGGCTTCGGCTTTTTGCTGCTGCCTGGATACGAACGGCTGAGCCGTACCAACAGCCTGTGGCAGGAGGAGATGCGCGACACGCTCAAGCATGCCATGGGCAGCATCATGGTCACCAACGCCAATGCCCTGGCGACTAACGCAACGAACGAAGTACTGGTCGACATGTTGGAAAACGCCCTTCAGGGCCGCCAACCGATTATTACCATCGGCCGTACCGAAGGCAAAAGCGACGATGAGCGTGACACGCTGCGCCTTTCTGCCGCGGAAGCCTGCGACGTACCTGCCGAGGAACTGGATCGTATCCTGTGCGTCGGGCGTGGCGAAGAGTACCGCGCGCGCTGGGTTCCACAACTGATCGAAGCGTTGGCCAAATACGCCCAGGTGCCGGAAAGCGTTCACCACCAGCGCCTGACGGATCTACGCTCCATCGTGGAGTTGGAGTTGGAAGCCGCTGTGACCTTGCTCGAATCTTTGGTCGAAGACGCCGGTGCACGCGCCAGCGCCCAGGACGCACTGATTGACTCCATCCTTAACAAGTTCCGCCAGTCAGTCATCAGCTACCGCAAAAAATATCAGAAGTCCTTGCACCATTACGTTGACCAATACGCACGCCAAGCCACGGCTAGCGCCAAAAAAGCCTACGGCGACGAGGAAGAAGGCTGGGGTAACAAACTACGGACCGCCAAAGACTTCTTCCTGCTCAATGCCAGCGAAACCGAGCAACGCTTCATAGATCGCATCAATCTGCACTGGGAAAACCAGGCCGGCCAGACCCCCGTTGATGCCACCTACCTTGCATTGACCCACGTTGCCAACGACCTACTCGCCCTTGGCCATGCCCCCAAAGAGCATCTCGACGCCCAGGCCCTGTTAAGCCTGCGTAATGAAGATCAGCCCGGGCAGTACCTCGGTTACGAAAAAGCTGATGGTGGAGCCATCTCCCCTTTGAGCAATAGGGTCGACCCGCAGTTACTTCAGAAGCACGTTTGCCTGCTGCTCAACGAGACCTCCAGCGAAAATCACCTCGATACCAGCACGACTCGAACCCAGCAGTTCAATACTGCCCTGCAACACCTGCCTGCGCTGACGATGGAATACCTGCGTATGAGCCAGGGCATCGCGCTGTGCCGGCGCAACGTCATAGACACTTCACAGTTGGTGAACTACGACCCCGTGCAGCTCGCCAAAGATATTGGCGAAACGCTGCCGAAGTTTACTCAGGGTGCTCAGCAAGCCATTCGCGCCCTGCTCGCAATCACTGCAGTGGACCTGGCCATCGACGGAAGCTTCGATGTGATTCCTATACTCGCCGGGGGCGCAGCCACTGGCCTTGGGGCAACCCTATCGGTGGCCGCCACCGGTCTGATGGGCCTTGGGTTCATTGGCTACAAAGCGGCAAGTTCAGTGCATCACTATGACGTGGCCAAACGGAACTTCATCGGTGCCAGCATCGAGCACTTCAAGGACCACTTGATCGAAACCAGTCTTGAGCACTATGACGAACTGATGGACATGATAGAGACGCGTATCCAGCGCAATCTGAGCCTGGCCTACGGCGTTGATATTGACCAGTTCGCCGAACGCGATGCGCTGGCCCGGTCACTGCGGGCACTGGACGTGTCTCGGCGCAATCTGGAAACCGAGATCGACCGTGCCCATTCCCGCTACCTGGCTTGAGCGACATCGACAGCGTCACGATTGGGCATTGCAAGCCTTCGACCGGTTTGTTCACGAACTGGCGCCGGAGGTTAGCGATCAGGTCAGGCGCACCGACCAAGTGACGGTGGTAGTCTACGGCGCGACGCAAGTCGGCAAAACCACCCTCATTCTCGACCTGCTGGGGCTAGCGTCGAACACTCGCGATGAAGTGGCGCGCGTACTACGCGGCGGCCAAGCCGTGGGCAAGTCTGCCACGGCCATGCCGCTGCGCTACGGTCGTGCGCCCGATGACAACTGGTACATCGGGGGTGACCAGCCAATGGACGAGGCCCAGGCTACTCAGGCACTGGCCGATATTCGCCGCACAGTCGAGCAAGGCAGCCGGCAGAATACAGACCTGACCGATATCCTCATCCCCGACCGGCTGTTCCCGGTCGAGTCTGGCAATGCGCTCGACGTGGACGTCAAGCTGATCGACTTGCCCGGGTTGGACGCACGCAATCGAAACGAACAGCAACTGGTAGAACAGCTCGCTCGTCGTTATGTCACCGTGGCGGACCTGGTGCTACTAGTGACCCAGGCCAGCAGCCTGGGCTTCCTTCGACCGGAAAACCTGCGGATCGAGGAACTGGCCCACTGGGCAAGCCAGCCAGTACGTTTTCGCGTGGTAGTGACTTCTTGTTTCTCCCTCAGTAGCGTGCGCAAGCGCTTCCTCGATACTCCGCTCGACGTACACGAAGTACGTCTAGCAATGATCAGCGAGATCGAAACTCTCGAACTAAAAATCCCTTCACGCTTTGCCGACAATCTGTATGTGCTTGAACTGGGCGATTCCGCTCGTGATCTGGCAAACACCGACCCTGAGTACTATGCGCACATTGCACCGGTGGTCAGTGAATTCAGACAGCAACTGATTACCGACATCAAAGATGCGTCCGGACCGTTCTCGCGGTTGTTCGCGGCCTTTCAACTGGATAGCGTCGTACAGGGTCAAATTTCGGTGTTCCGAGCGCGCTACGAAGAGCGCAAGGCAGAGCTAGATGAAGAACTGGTGGTGTTGGAAAAACAACTGGGCAAGCACTACCCGACGCTGTCCGATAGTCCCTGGTTAGAGATGCTTGAGGATCACCAAACAAGCCTCGACGAGCAGCACACGACTCAAAAGCAGCTGGGTGCCGTTCTGTCCAAATTAGTGCACACGGAGTGCAAAACGCTGTTTGAATCATTATTCGAAGGCTCGCCGGTCAAGGTAGACTCCGAAACCGTGTCAGCGCTGCAAGAGGCACTTGAAGAGGAAAAAGAGCGTCTGAAACAACGGTGCCAGGGTTGGACAGACATCTTCAATGAACTATTTGAGCGCGTGGCTGCAGATCATCTGAAGGCGCCTTTAAGCGAATGTGTTGACCGGTTGCCTCGCATCACCTTCGATGACAAAGACTTCCACGCCATCGCCTATGTCCTGGATGACTACAGCAGAGACAGCTACTTCTGGTCGTCGAACTTCGAAAACGACAGGATAGTGCTGGATATGGCTTTTCGTAAAAGTCAGCAACGCCATGCATCACTTGCCCATCAAAGCTTCATTGACGGCTTCCGCGCGCAAGCCGAGAAAATCGAGAAGACCGTGCGCGCGCTCAAAACACAGAAGCGAAACGTGGCAGAAAAGCTGCAACAACTACACGGCCACCAGGACACCCTTGCGAAACTACAGTCAGAACTGGATGCAAATCTGGCCAGGATGACCAGCTCGCTGCAAATCGCCGAACACTTTGAGCGACGGGTCAATGACGCCTTCGTACAAGCCCTCCAAACCGTCAAGACAGGTATCGCCAAGGGCTCAACCGCTATGGATAAATTCCTGGCCGTGCTGAATACCCATTTGCTGATCAACGAAGCGGAAAAACTCTACGCCGGAAAACCCTCGACGTGACTGACAACACAGTTCAAGACGAAATGCGAGCCGCCAGGCAAGACATGGCACAGTTGCTCAACGATATCGTGATCGCGCCACTGAAAGACGAACTCACTGCCCTGCTGGACAGTGCGCTGTATCCGCTCGACAAAGAGATCAAGGACCGCCATGACGGTCTGATGGCGCAGATAAGCAAGATCAAGCGAACGCTCGATCGCCACTACCCCGCCAACAGCCTTGCCCTCGACGAACAATTTCAAGCATTGCTGGACGGCCAACACGATGCCGAACATCAGGCACACACCCGAACTAACGACCTGGCAACGACACTGAGCGCCCAAACGGAAGCGTTCAGTCAGCAAACTCTTAAAGCGCTATCGAGCCAAACCGAAGCGCTCGATGGCCTTTTAAGTGAACACCAGCATGCGTTCCAGGCCCATACCCAAGCGCAACTGCACGCCCTGAACGACGCCAACCGGCTAGCCCATCACGAAAGCAATGAGCGGCTGTTCGAGCAGATGTCCGGACTGGCAGATACTCAGCAAAGCACCGAGGCGCTGGCAGTCACCCGGGCGGTGCATCTGCTCGAGACGTTGAGCACTCAAGCCGAAACGCTCGGCCAACAGACCCTGCAAGCTCTTAACACCCACAGCCAAACGCTCAAAGGGCAACTGAACGACCATCACCAGACGTTTCAGCTCGACACGCAAACACAACTGAAGGCACTGAGCGAAGCAAACCAGTCAGTCCATCGCGAGGGCAACGATCAGTTGCTCGAGCAACTGCAACAACTCGGCAAGGAGCATACGAAGCGCCTGGAAGCACTGATCGCCGTGTTGGCCAGCAAGGGCCGCACCTCTGTGGAGCAGGCCATTGCCCAGCAGGACCAGCGCGTGCAAGTCACTCTCTGCACGCAAGCAGTCCACGCCAGTACGCAGCACGAATCCACTTTGCAAACGCTAGCAGCCATTCACCAGCATTTACTGACGCAGGACGCCCGGGTCGACGACCTGCAAGTCAATCTGCAGCGAACCGCAGGACATGCCAAGGCCTTGCTCTACACCGTCGTCCCAGTAGGCCTGTTGAGCCTCGGAGCGCTGGCCTACTTGATCCTGCATATCGGCTAGCGGCCCTTCAGGCTCACTGTCCTTTTCACCGCATAACAAGCGCATGCAACGTATGGAACAGGTGCTCGAGAATTTTTCCAGCGGATACGTCCCTGTCGGGATTCGAGGTTTCGGTCGTGAACGGCTTGTGCCCTCTGTAGAACGTTTCTTGCAGGCTCAGCACCTGCGCTCGTTGTAATCGCATGGGCATGCAGGGTGCGGTCCAGGAAAGCAGCAGGCAGAGAATCACCGTTTCTCGCAATGCTCCCCTCGGCCGACCATCATTTGACCTTGCCAGGGCCTCAAACAACTTTTGCAGGAAGCAAGACAGATGGAACAGTTCGTCCTTGTCCAACTCGAGCCCGTGGCGATAGGAGACCTTGACGTGGCAATCGAAGCGGTGCTGTTTGTCCATTTCAGGTAGAGCCTGGCCAAGAAAATGGAGTTCGCTGGCCGCCCTCAGCACATCCGGTTGCACACCCTTGACGACAAAGTCGAAGTGTTCAAGTAGATGCTCGTCACCCTGATCTGGTGGGTTGTGATGCAACATCACCGATGGCAAAACAGGCTCTCTGGGTGAAGCGTCACGCAACTCGGCCTCGACATATAAACCGAAACGGGCCAAACCATTCAGTGCCCGCAGAATGATCTCGACCAGTTGTTGACGGTAATCCCGGTTAATGTGGCCTTGATGGTCGAAGATGCGACCGTCAATTTCCTTGATTTCCCACAGGATGTTATGCAGAGGATCGGTTGTATCGTGATACCAAGACTTCAACCTCTGCGCGGCTACGGACTCCGGTTCCATCAATGCCGCATGATTCCTGGTTTGCCGAAGTGCTTGCAGCTCGTCTTGCAACCGCGTGACTTCTTGCTCGGACGCCTTGAGCCTGGCTTGAAGCTGCCTGTTGTGCGCCTTGAGGCTTACGGCGAGGCCCTGCCCCACCGCGAGCTTGTCCAGCCGGATTTGCCCCGCGACCTGATGGTCAAAACGCGCAACCGGCACTCGCCGTCCCAGCCCCAGCAACTGATCACACCAGTTAGCAAAGGTCAGGTCCATCGACGCGCTTGCAGACAAACGCCCCTTCAGGGCACGGTCAAGCCCCCCTCATCCAAGCCGGAAAAATCCGCCAGGACACCATATTTGCTCAGAACACTCAGTTGAACTGCCTTGGCCTTGTTCGCTAAACCCACACCTGCTCTCCTTGGCTCAACAATGTCTGCTGACGAATCGTCGAGAGCATGCCAGCGGACTAGGCAAACTGCCAGCATCGCGGGAGTCGGAATCGAGCAACGAAAGCCAGGCCCACATGTGACTCACTGCTGAGCTGGACGGGTGCAGGACCTCAGGATTTTCGTCGACATTCCTTTTTCCGCCCTAGTTCTGAAAACAGCCGGCGAAGTCTTGTTCTTGAGATAAGCAAATCGTGGGTTTTACTTCAGACAAATATCCAGAGACGACTGACAAGTCATACGCGCCCATCGACGCCATCGCCTCCGCCATCTTTACACGATAAAGCCCTTATTATTCAGGGCGTTGTCGTTTCTTGGGTTTGGAAAAATCTGCCAGCCACACTTCAGCCCACACCCTAGATAAAGTACTGTTTTTCGACCGGCGGCTAGTTTTTCGAATGCCTGTTACCTGCACCTACATTCCTGAGAAACGGGCTCTGGGGTGGTTCTCGCACAAAGCGGCGGAACGAATGTAGAGATCGCGATCTTTTCCCCGGCGCAGCCCAACAAATCACACACAAACAAAAACGCCGCATACCTGGCTAGAGGGGCAGCGGGGATTTGTACGCCCCGGAGGCCAAGAAACCAGTTATGCCTACATCTTTCCACACCTCGGTCATGAAGGCTTCATTTCCGGTCCCAGGTATTACCCCGGTGTGGTGCTGGTGCTCGAAGAGAGGTTCAGGGCGGCTAAGTTGTTGGATGGAGAGAACTGAGTTTCGGTGCAATGCAACGTTGCCGGATTAGCATCTTTGGCACGGGATCGCCTGACACCATGACCTGCCTTGCCCACTCGATACATACGCCTTGATCAGCGCCCAAACATTACTCCACCTCAGTATCTAATTGTATCGACACGACTAACGCTCGACGATAGTGTAAAGGCGATGCATGAAAATCAACGACAAGCACGTGAGGTGCAACGGACACCAATGTCTTTATCCGTTCCACAGGAACTGAGACGTAGACCGAGAGCAATCGACCATTTGCGCTCATCGAGCCAATACTTGGAGTAACAGACTCTTTGGGGATGAAGGCAAGCCCTTCCACCAATTGAATCTCTATCTCCGGATACTTAAATTCCTCTGGATAAACCACAGTACCTTTGAAAGTGAGGACAGCGAACTCTTGGATAACGTCCTCCCCAGACGATACTTCGCGTCGGGTAGCCATTCGAAATGACCACGAAAAGCCCCAAGAAGTAATCTTCGCCTGGTACCATTTAAGAGAATATGGTGAAAGAGTCTGAGCACGTCTAGCACTTTTACCTCGACCGTTGTTAGGCTTGACCATATCCACCTCCCTACAGGGTCGAGGGCCGAGCTAGACAAGAAAATTAACCACCAAACTCGACAATGAAAGCCTACACCTATCCAGTGAACTACACACGGCGCATAGTTCTACTTTCTTTACACGAGAGTGGTTATACCTCCGGCCCTCTATAAATACATCCACTTGTACATGTCTCGTGAATACGTACTGCGGATAGTTCTGGAAGCAATGGCTTTAGCTCCTGCCAAACCCAAACGGCTAAAACCTCGCTCGTCGGATTTTCCAGTCCGGGAATTTCATTAAGATAATTGTGATCTAAGCGTTCATACAGAGGCGCGAAAATTTCCTTTATCTCGGAAAAATCCCTGACCCAACCCGACGTCCTATCGACAGGGCCATCAATATAAATTGCAATACGAAAGGAGTGACCGTGCAGACGCCCACATTTGTGCCCTTCTGGAACATTGGGCAGCCGATGAGCGGCCTCAAAAACGAACTCTTTAAAAATCTCCACTGATTCCTCCCGTATCTCACGCGACAAAAAAACAAACACCTAGACTAAACCTTCCAAGACTCAAGATCGACGCATAACGTTTCAAACAAAAACTCTACAACTTTGGCTCGCCCTTCACCCAGCGCTGATGCAATGGTGATCACGGAAACCAAAATGGAGTTAACAGTGTGCAAATCGGTTACATCACTCAAACAATTCAATATTTCTTCGAATTTCCCCAACATAGCAGTTTGGGAAAAATTTAATGCCTGCACCACATGGGTAGATGGCGTCAGGTAGAGAATATTCGCACGCGTCCGCAAACCGTAGGCTTCAGTCAGCATGCCATACCCTTCCGAAGGGAAAGCTTCGTCCTGCCCTGCGAGCCTCCTCAATGCTTCCTGAAAAGCCATGGATAGATGAAGGATGACTTCTGAGAACTCTTTTACACTGGCGTCACTGGCCAGGGCTGGAGAAAGATCCGAGGAAACCAAAGTAGTCATAATGCCTCCTAAATATTAGTAATGAGCACCAGTTAGCTAGGTACGAGTTCCGAACTTCGAACCACCCTGGTCAAATGATCAGTCAAAAGATGAATATCACCATGTAAATTCTGAACGCCATTCCATGGCCGGTTGCCTGTTTTAAAGGACCACTCTCCCGAATCGAGCGTCCAAGCTGTATATCCTTGTAGCTTTCTAAGGCCTAACTTGAATACTGGGGCTAGTGGCGCTCCTGTAGCACACAACTGCTCCATGACGAACCCCATGGAAATAATCCCCGCGCTATGGACGAGACGAGAGCTTTTAGGGGTGTGACCATGCCAAGCATTTCCAAACACCTCCTGGACCGCCTGGAAAAACTCACTGATGGCCAAGAAACACCGATCCTCACCTCCCGACAACTCAATCACCTCCCGACAGTAACCGTCAGATAGGGAATTCATTACCAGTTTCTGGAGCGACGTATCACCGATGACCCCTGAGGGGTTGGTATGCTGCTTAATCTGTCCTTGCAAAGAAGATCGATCGTCATAATTCAGCATTTCCACGATGCGGGCTGCACGGGCGCGGGAAGTCATTCTGAATGGAAGGCCGCTGACAGACGGGAGCAGTTCATATACCAGCGATTTCGGTAATGGACTGGTGTTGTTGACGAGAATGAATTGCCGGCGAAGCTCTTCCTGATTTTCACACACAAGAGCAGACACCAGTAGCTGGAACGAACTCCCCTCGAGCCCAGCTAACGCAGAAAGGCGCTGCTGACCATCCACAACGAACCCAGGAGGGCCGGATGAAATATCCACCTCAATTTCTGCATAGGCTCCATTTCCTTCCACCACCCGGACTCCACTGGTAAACGCTAACACCACAGCATTGGGCATTACCGCATCGGGACGGGAGAGGTAATCGCGGATCTCTCGTATGTGCTTGGACACCTGTGGCCGCTGAAAGCCATGAAGGGCGCCACGATCATCACGCTTGACTCGGTCGATGCTAGCGATCGCCAAAATCTGCTCAACAGTAGCCGCAAACGATACCACTTGGTGGGTTGGGCTCTGTAACGCCTTGATTGCGCTGAACTTAAGCAATGAGTCTCTTCCTTCATCGAACGCCCCCCCAGAAAGAGGGGTAGCAGCAGTATTGAGGCTCTTATACCAACCCTTCCGCATAAAAACTAGCCTAAGCGCATTGGCCCATACAGTTATTAAATGGTAAATTGTCAGCCTCAGATAAATGCAACACCCGTCAAAACAGGCCTACAGTTTTCCCATGAGAACCGTCATCATCACCAACTGCACCAATCGAAAACGTCTCGACGGCCTGCCGCCGGTGGTGCTGAACGACGAGTGTTATTCATCGATTGCAGCCATGGCAAAGGCATGGAAGGGGCAAATAGACGAACGTCCCACCACGCTGATGGCATCTTCACTTTACGTGGGCAGAAGCGTTTCTGACGCGAGGCGCGTAGCAACGAAGTTGGACGCGAAGCTAATGTTTGCATCGACCGGCTTAGGGTTGATTGAAGGCGATCAGAGATGTCCACCGTACAACCTGACGGTGGCTCAGGATCCGAATTCTATCATCCCACGCCTCGAAAAATTGGGTGTGCGCGCATCAGATTGGTGGGAAGCCGTGAATGTCACCCAATCAAAGGGAAGCGCCCTAGCGGACCTTGTCAGCCAACCCGACATCGACTTGGTGCTCATTGCCCTCTCTTCAAACTATGTCCAGTTGATAGGCGAAGACCTTGGAAAAATCAGGGACACGCAGATCGACAAGCTCAGAATATTCACTTCGCGCCCAGGCATCGAGATGCTTCCCAGCCATTTACGACGCGTAGCGATGCCCTATGACGAACGCCTTGAAACCTCAACACTACCAGGCACTCGCAACGATTTCCCTCAGAGAGCACTGCGTCATTTCATTGAGATTCTTGAGCTGTCGAGTGCTCCTGCTGAGATCGCTCGAAAGAGCGTCAGCGCGGCGATGGATCTTTTATCCCTAGCAAAAACGACCATCCGGCGGCGCGCATCGGACAGTGAAATTGCCTACATGCTTGAGTGTGTGTGGGCTGACTACCAAGGCAGTTCCACCCGATTGTTACGCTACTTAAGGGACGACGCCCTGGTGTCGTGCGAGCAATCGCGCTTTCGGAGGATCTGGCAGGACATCAAAGGTCAAGACAGCATAGAGAGCAAAGCATGACGAGCGAAGATGCGATTGTGGTGCGTGCACTACGCACCACGCAAGGCGACAACCTTGATGTGTATGCATTATTCATCAGGGGATCTGACCTGGTCCGAATTGCCGACATCAGCCGCCTGTCGCGTGAAGACAGCAGTCCACTCAAGGGTTTTCAGCGCCCCGAGATTAAGAGTCATGTCAAAGGGATCACTGAGTACCTCAATCAGGGAAATGTACTTTTCCCCAATGCAATTATCTTAGCGCTGTCTCCTGACCTGCGTTTTGTTGCAGCACGCGGAAGCAAGCCGACAGGCGACGCGGGGCTTTCGCAAGCGGGTACGCTGACGATCCCTATCAGGGAGGAAGGAATGAGGTCTGCCTGGATCGTGGACGGGCAACAGCGCTCATTGGCGTTAGCGAAAGCGGCCAATTCGGATCTTCCTGTGCCAGTGATCGGTTTTGTATCCGACAGCCTGACCACCCAGCGCGAGCAATTTATTTTGGTCAACAAGGCCAAACCCTTGCCCACTCGACTGATCAACGAACTACTGCCGGAGACAGGCAGCATCCTTTTGCCCCGCGAACTGAGTGCTCGCAAGGCACCAGCTGAGTTGTGCGGGCTTCTTAGCCGCGATCCCAACTCCCCTTTCCACAAACTCATAAAGCGGTCGTCCGAGCAAAATAGCAAAGCAGTGATCACTGACACCGCTGTAATAACGATGATCCGCAATAGCATCAGTAATCCGTTGGGAGCGTTGGCTCCCTACACCTCCAGCACCGACGGTGCGGCGAACGTTGAGTCCATGTACAACCTACTGACGACCTTCTGGCGAGCAGTGCGTGATACGTTTCCAGAGGCGTGGGCACTTGAATCCAAGAGCAGCCGACTCATGCACTCAGCGGGGATCATCGCCATGGGAGTGCTTATGGATCGGATCTACGCCAAAATCGGTGGGCAGCGCGAAACCTACGAAGCCGTGCTACAAGAACTGGCCAGAGTAGCCCCCTACTGCGCATGGACAACAGGTCAGTGGCCGATGATTAATGTCCAGTGGAATGAAATCCAAAGCACCCCTCAAGATATCAAGGCGCTGCAAGAAACCTTGATCCGCCTCTATATGACCAGCGCTCACCAATGAAATTTTTATACGCCGACACCCAAGACTACGTAGACCCGGACTACGATTTCATCAACGATCGAAATGCGCCGGGCCGGAAGAGATACTGGGATGACCAGTATGCGCACGAAATGATGACCCCCGTCCCTTATGACGGACTCTTGGTCTCGATGAGCGCAGTGCGACCTGCAAATGGCGTCGCTAATTCAAAGGTTCGGTACTCGACTTCCGAGCAGCAGCGCTTCCTCAGAGAAGGCGCGCGCAAATTTCTAAGACTCGATGGCATTCAGTTCAAAGATACGATGGTCCTAGGGGACTGCGGGGCTTTCGCCTATGTAGAGCACCCTACCCCTGCATATAGCCCAAGCGAAGTAGTAGAGTTCTACTCAGATGCGGGATTCACCCACGGCTGCTCGCCGGACCACATCATATTCAACTGCGACTCCAGCAATCCGCCAGCGCTGAGCCAGTCGGAGGATGTGCTGTTTCGGTACGAAATTACGCTCAAAAATGCGCAAGAGTTTCTGCGTTTAGTGAAGGAGGCGGAATGGCCTTTCGAACCTCTTGGAGCGGTACAGGGTTGGTCTCCTCAAAGCATGGCGAACGCTGCAAAACAACTCGAAGACATGGGTTATCGCTACTTGGCGATCGGAGGTCTAGTACCTTTGAAAGTCGATCAAATCCATGAGGTTCTGAAAGAGTTGCGAGCGGTCCTTAAGCCCGAGACAAATATTCATCTGCTGGGTTTTGCTAAAGCTGAGAACATCCATGAGTTCACCGGATATGGCATTACCAGTTTTGACTCAACCTCCCCCCTTATACGCGCATTTAAAGATGCGAAGTGTAATTACTACATGGGCAACAATACAAGCAAACTGGATTACTACACCGCCATCCGCATTCCTCAGGCAATTGAAAATCCACGCCTGATGCAAGGAATAAAAAAAGGCACTCTGAGCGCGGAAGAGTTACAAATCAAAGAAAAAGCGGCGTTGCTAGCGATCCGCGACTACGATAAAAACCTGCTCGACTTTGATTCAACTTTAGCCGTGCTAGTAGACTATCTCCGACTGACTCTTTCCGGATCGATATCATCATCAATAGAAATGGAAAAAGAAATCGCCAAGCATGTCCGACTAATCTCACCCACGCTGAGAGATAAACCGTGGCAAAAATGCCAATGTTCGATTTGTCAGTCAGCGGGTATCGAAACTATTATCTTTCGAGCCAGCAATCGAAACAAACGACGCGGATTTCATAACTTAGGCGTGTACCACCGCCACCTTCAGAAAACTCTGGAACTTTCGAAACAATGATCTATCGATTTAAGGGTGTGCGCGCCCAACAGGCCTCCGGGCATGATGTATTTTCGTTTGCGGCCACTCCAAATGAAATTTTAGATTTTTCTGAAATTGAGAGAGTCGGCCGCGATGAAGAAGGCCACCTCAAAGGCTTTCAGCGCCATCAAGTCGCGTCGCACATCAGAGATATTCGTGACTATCTTCAGCGCGAAGATGCATTGCTTCCTAACGCAATTATCTTGGCCTTTCTGGACGGGGTAACGATTAAAGACCTCGGCGAGGGTATTGTAGAAATCATTATTGATGCTACCGAATCAAAACCAGGTTTTGTGGTCGATGGACAACAACGACTCAGCGCCCTTGCGACGATGGAAAAACCTGGATTCCAGGTATTTGTATCTGCATTGATTTGTAAAGACTACAACGAACTGCGACAGCAGTTTGTGCTCGTCAACAATACGCGACCGCTGCCAAAATCACTGATCTATGAACTTTTACCGACTGTTGACGGCCTGCCAGAACGGTTCACCAGTCGTAAATTTGCTGCTCGCATTATTGATCTGTTGAATTTTCTGCCTAACTCCTCTCTATTTGGCGAGATCAAGCAACATACGAATCCCAAAGGAGTACTAAGCGACATGGCGATGCAGAAGTTCGTGATGAACTCTGCAAATGACGGCGCAATCCGTAGCTTCATGAAGTTTGATGACTTTGAGGGACGCAGCATCGAACTTATCAACAACTTCTTCCATGCAGTGCGAGTAGTTTTCAAATCAGAATGGGAAGGACTAGCGCCCAGGAACTCACGTTTGAAGCATGGGGCGGGCTTGGTTTCTTTGAGCTTCGTTATGGAGTTGCTTTACTCCGATCAAGGCACAACCAGCAAGGATGATTTTATCAAAGGTCTAAAACTTTTGAAACCTCATACGGCATGGACAAGTGGCGATTGGCATATTTCAGAAACCGACCGCCGCCCCTGGAATGGTATCCAGAACACGCCCACTGATATCGGATTGCTCACTAAGTATCTGACTGAAAAACTCAAGCAAGAACTGAAACGGCGCTAAATCAGACCCAGTTCCAAGGAGAGCAGTATGCACACCAAAGCCTTAGTTCTTTTTTCAGGCGGACAAGATTCAACCACCTGCCTTGCCTGGGCGCTGGATCGTTACGAGCACGTCGAGACCATTGGCTTTGATTATGGCCAGAGACATCGAATCGAACTCGAATGTCGGCTGAGTATCTTGCAGGAGGTACGTAACAGATTTCCGAACTGGGCCAAGCGACTCGGTGAGGATCACGTGCTTGACCTCAAATTACTCGGACAGATCAGCGATACGGCGATGACCGCTGAAAAAACCATAGAGTTTGAAAAGAATGGACTTCCCAATACGTTTGTACCCGGTAGGAATCTACTGTTTTTGACGTTCGCAGCCACGATTGCCTACCGACGGGGCCTCACAGTGCTAGTCGGGGGAATGTGCGAAACCGACTACTCCGGCTACCCAGACTGCCGGGACAACACCCTTAAAGCCACCCAGGTGGCCTTGAGCCTCGGGATGGACGCTCCAGTGATCATTGAAACTCCCTTGATGTGGCTCAACAAAGCTCAGACCTGGCGTTTGGCCGAAGACCTAGGTAATCGAGATTTGGTCAGCCTGATTCAAGAAGAGTCCCACACCTGCTACCTCGGGACTCGACAGCAGAAACATGAATGGGGCTACGGGTGTGGAACGTGCCCAGCTTGCGAACTGCGCAAAACTGGATATGAGCAGTACATTCAAGAACGAGATTGATGATGGTTCAGCGGTGGCGGATCAGTGCACTCGCCACCTATTTGAATCAGATGAGTAAACAAAATGACTTACAGCATCAAAGAAATGTTTTACACCCTTCAAGGGGAAGGCAACCAAGCGGGCCGACCCGCGGTATTCTGCCGATTTTCAGGATGCAACCTCTGGTCGGGACGAGAACAGGACAGGGCTAGCGCGATCTGTACATTCTGTGACACGGACTTCGTGGGAACAGATGGTCAAGGTGGGAATAAATTCAAAAATGCGGAAGCTCTTGCCCATGCCATTGATTCGTTTTGGCCAATATCTCATCAAGATCATAAATATGTGGTATTAACTGGAGGAGAACCATTACTTCAAGTCGACGAAGCATTGGTAGACGCTCTGCATAATCTAAACTTCAGTATTGCCGTTGAAACCAATGGCACCGTTGCAGTTCCCTTAGGGATAGATTGGCTTTGTGTAAGCCCCAAATCAAATACCGCACTTAAAATAACTAATGGAGATGAACTTAAGCTTATTTTTCCACAAACAAACTCAATGCCAAATATGTTTGAACATCTGAATTTCGACCACTTTTACCTTCAACCTATGGACGGACCAAAAATCGCAGAAAACACTGAAGCTGCAATCCAATATTGCAAAAGTAACCCAAAATGGAAACTTAGTTTACAATGTCACAAAATCTTAGCTATACCTTAACCTCTACACTACCACCCACAACATGAACACATTAAAATCCTCTTATAATAGTCTCTTCCTCTGCAAAATATCGACACTGTAGAACACCTGCTTAAACTCTATCCCATAAAAAATCTCATAACTCAAAAATAGGGAAAATATCAACATCCCACCCCCACCACCTATTCAGTAAAAAATGGCTCATTGAACGGACACCACCGAACGGCTAAAACAACAACCCAAACAAAATCAAGCATCATTATTATGGACATTAGACATTACATCTCAGCGTCATTTGTTGTAGTAAGCATTGAGATACCACTGGAATGCGTCCATGAATATGAAAGCCGAGAGGAAATTGAGATCAGAAGAGAGCGCATCCTATTCGACGATGATTTTAAGATCTCGCTCAAACAGTCTTAGGAGAACCATCTATTTTTCATGACTTCCAGACACTCCGCACTCTGGATACAAGGTTGCGATCCGTAACACCGAAGCCACAAACCTTGCCCCATCAGTATCGCAGCCTGTCAAGTGATTCAAGCGGTAGACCTCACGAAATAGGTGATGGAATTGCAGAGCTCCTTCACCATTGAGGACGTATCCTTTTTTTGATAGATTAGGGGTTGATTATCTTATGACACCTTTAATAACTGTTAATGGCCATTAAGCCCCAGAGTTGTTGCCGACTAAAAGAGACCTTCCGAATGCCTTTTCAAAAATATCTTTCCAGAATGCTTACCACTGTAGGATATTGGGCATTATCAACCGCAAAAAAACTCGCTCCTAACAGTGCTCAGGAAGAATTTAAAAATAGATTACGACATAAACTTTGGTTTGTTGCAGACATACCTCTTTTTATTGACGAACAAGCTGTAGAAAAACTACATGACGCACTGAGTCGCCCAGAGTTCGAGACAAAATCAAGAAAGGCAAGCATGTCTTCAGTAAACACGAATGAATATAGCAATGAAATTACAGGGAGCGGTGAAATAGGCCTCGCCCCCTTTATGAAATTATCAACAGCAACAAAACTTGGTCAAAAACGAAGCTCAAGCACAAGCAAAGGCGCTGAATTTAATCAAGAGAAAAATAATTCCGCCGAAATGCGATTTGAAAAAATAATAAACTTCTACGCAAATAACTACCCCAAGCGAATTTTTTGGGCAAAGACTGACCTTACAGAAGTGTTCGACACCGAAGGATTGACTCTTTCGTGGACAGATGTATCAAAACTAATAGATACACCCGCGCCACGGCCCCTCATTATATTTGAGGCACCTATTGGATCAAAAATTGTACCAATGGCGGCAGAAACAACTGATGGAAAACTTAAAGAAATCTATAAGGATCTTATAAAAAACACAACAAACGGTAATAAAATTCCTCAATACAGTTCTACACCAGGACAAGCGCAAAAATATTGGGGAAGCCTAGAAGAACACTTCGAATCATCAGTCGCGATGAGGGCCGTAGAAAACGCAACAAAAGACGGAGGCCGAATTGACTGGATTGACTATCGTCTTATCTCTCGAACTGGAAATCAAATCATACCAATTCATCTACACCTAACACCCAGAGGAGGATACAACACCGGAACTTTCGCATACCAAACGGTGCGGCGCGGACATAAACATGGAATCAAAATAATTGGCACGCTAAAGCAAGGTGAAGATGTTAACGTATTAGCAATTTATGAGAATTAAACATGACTATTCTCTGGGTAAGCGATGCGGATAACACTCTTTGGGACACTGATAAAATCTATGCTGCGGCACAGTTAAAATTACTATCAGCAATTGAAGAAAATCTTGACATAGAAATAGACCAAGCTAATCGACTCGACTATATAAGAGAGGTCGATCAGTACATTTCAAAACGGCACCACCTAGGACTTAGGTATCCTACAGAGCTATTAATATCGGCCTTAAAAAAAAGAATCACTGGAACTCCTATACAGGCCGCTATCAAGTACTCTTTAGTTTCAGGCCTAGAAAGCAACGATGTATTTTCTAAAGATGCAACTCAAAAATTTCACAATGAAGTAAGCATAACACCACCATTAAGAGACGGGGTAATCGAAGGGCTAGAAGCGCTTTACAGCAATGAAGCGATAGTCGTTATTGCCACTGAAGGTTCTATAACAAGAATTAAACGGCACCTGAGTGAGCATAGCATTTCGCACTTTGTGGCGTTGTGCCTCGAAGGCACCAAGTCTAAGGCCTTTTATCAGAGAATAGCCAAACTCTATCAAAATAAAGAAGCATGGTCCATTGGTGACCAACTGACGCGTGACGTCGCTCCTGCAATAGAGGCTGGCTTTAAAACTATTTATTTCCCTGGAGGTTTTAATCCCTTCTGGCAAAAAAAACACGCCCCATTGAAAGAGACTATAACAATTACCAATTACCACCTCGGTGTACAGCTTGCCCTCAACCAACAAAAATAAAACTCATACAGTCATTCTAACAACGGATATTTTTCATTAACGTTTTGCACCTGCACAGGATTCATATGAGTTAATCCTAGCGATCCTAGAATATAAGCGACCTGTCACATCGTTTAGGGCGATGGTGGCCACCAAAAAATGGTGGCCACCATGTCGGGGCTTAGTGGACTGTAAAGATTGGCTCACCATCTCCCTATAGTCTGCCATCCTTAAAAAACCAGAACGGGCGATTATTTTTTCAACTTAACGAATTATCAGAGCAGTAGTTACAGAACGCATCGATGATACTTGAAGCGCCCCGACCTAACGGATAGATCAAGTCCTGCCGTATACGACTAACAGGATAAAATGCCTGATGTTTCGCGCTGCCAGCAACGAATAAAAAGTAACTTGCCTTCTTGGCCAGATTCAACAAAGTTGGGGTAGCAGTGTGATCATGGTTCAGTTCTACGTCTAGCCCCGCAAACATGTCTTCCAATACCGCCTTTGCACGACGCGCGGCGCCTTCAGTAAGGCTGTAGATAGCCAGCGTCTTACCTGACATCGCCGCCGGTCCGAAAGCACTATTTTCAGAGTCGACGTCTTGAGTGAGTGCCCGCGGGAAGTTCGCCTCACAATCTTGACCAAGGATCTCTCCTGCAAGGCTCTTAGTTAAATAGCGCTGCGACAGTTCGAGTCTAGCCCAGCGGTTCACGGCGAATCCTTGCAGCACCAGCCAGAGTTTTTGCAGCATATGTTGTCCCGGTTGACTCTCCTCCAGCAGCAATTCGATTATTTCAAGCATTCCCGGATAGGCAGTAACCGATCCCCCCTTCTCCCATAGCACCTCCAATGCCTCGCCAAGACGAATACGATCATCAAGTTGACTGGGTCGTGACAAGAAATGCTGCACGACTTGGCCAGCCAATAACACATCCGAAGGATTGACTAGGTCATCCAGCGCCAATAGTTCCAACCATTCCAACCAGAAGTCTGCCGAACATAGCAATTGGCGGCTATCCAACCAGTCGAGCAGCAACGGCAAACTGTCGCGTAACAATATGCCGGTGCATGAACTACCGTGCAGGCGTTTGCTGAACTCTGTCTCGGAGAAAGACTCCACTGACCAATTCTGACTTTGCTCCTGTAGGTCGCGGATCAACACATCAGGATCCGCGGATACATCTTCCAGACGTCCCAGCCACCCTTGCCAACCGCGCTCCCTACTACCATCAAACGTTTGGCTTAGATCTTGCCACACGAACTGCAGACGAGGATAAGCTATTAATCTAGACCTCAACTGTTCGGAAACCAATTGCAACGCCAACCAAATCTCTTGTAACTCCTGCATGGACGATGACAATGAGCGCTCAAGCAGCAGGCGAAACTCGTCAAAGTTCTGCGGTTCGGTAATCTCGACTTTGGGGAAAGTTTGCGCCGTTATTAATAATGGTTCATTGTCGATGGAGAGTCCGACCCACTCGCGGAGTTGGTCAAGCCATTCAGAGTCAACGAAATTCGGAAGCTCAAGGAGTCCCTCCGAGTATCCCAGCACCCCTGCGCCCACCGCCCACCGCATCCAGTCGGAGACAAAGCACTCACGGACCTCGAGCAACGGTGGAGTTGCAAAAAGTGGACTCAGTGGCCGATACAGGAGACGTAACTGTTCTAAAGAGGCGCAGCCGAAAGCCCCTCTTTCAAGTAAGGAATCGGTGCCAAGATGCCCCAGCGCTCGCAATAGCAAGCTAACCACACTAACGGGAATTCGCCCTCCCAAAAAATCAATTAATCGAGGGTGATCAACAATATCCGTCCAGCGCCTCTCGGCTTCCAAAGCTTGCAACTCAAGAGAAATCAAGTTCCGCTGACTGAAATTGCCCGTAGTCTTAAGTTCCTCAAAAAGACGCGAAGCAGCAGAGCCATCTTTCAACTGGCAAGCGGCGAAGAAATCACGCAGGATCCGACCAAGAGGGCGCTTAAATGAAGTAGCCATCCGAGGTCGCTGGCGATACAACGCCAATACTGTGGCCAGCCCTTGGAACACCCGTTGCCGGTAAACAAACTCACTCTGTGTACGCGCCAATAAATCAATTCTAATTAGTCCCGCTGGCGCTTGCTCCAACAAAATTCGCTCGGCTTCATCCTCTGTATCTTTAATCAGCCTGTAATCTGGATAGGTATCCGCAGATCCTAGACTTGCCTGCAAAATCTGCCTCAACTCCTCCAAAGACCGTCGATCCTTCTCGGCACCGTAAAAGTAAAGCTCGCCATTGCGGCTGACCGGCAGCAGCATCGGCCAGGCCCCCTCAACTGCGGATGCTATCAGCGGCTGGAGAAGAGCCTGGAACCTAGGTTCATATGGATTGCTTGAAGAAAGCACCCGATCTAGGACTATCTGATTGTCCGAAGCGAAAAAACGCTGAAGCCATCCCGGCGAACTACTCATGCCTGCGCCTCAAAACGGTAATGATGTTCAAACTCCAAAAGTGCGTCGGAGATTAATTGTGCATCCTGGGTTAGGATCACATGCTCATCGTTGCGTTGCGCGCCGCTGAACGTGTAGTTCAACGATCCCTTCAGAAAGCATGTCCGCGTTAAAAATCCCTTGGTGTGTAGATTCTCGCTAAGTAGGTAATAAAATCCTGGTGAAGCACCTAAACGATTCGCCAGGATCCGAATGAAATTTTGACTGGAGGGTTCACTTCGAGTCACGATTCGCAACGTACAACCGCCAATGACTGCTCGCGCTAATAGTTCATTAAAGGAAACCTCCCGAGCCCCCCACTTCGGCTCCAACGAATCCCATTGGCCAGAGCGGTTGTCCAGCAGCGGAAAATCACTCAACCATGGAGATACAAGCCATATATCGTCCGGTTTAATTAGCAATGACGCTAGCATGCTACTCAACACCTCACGAAACTGTCGCCGTCCCAGTGGCCCATGAAGAAAAATCTGTCGTTGCTCACTCATGGCACGTCCTCACTGCAAAGCCTCCGCCAATTCGATACGCAACACTAGCAATCCCCGTTCCCGATGCAATCCACCAATCCGAGGGTAAAGTAACAAGCCCAAGTAATCGATTGGATGTAGCTGAATTTCGGTAATCACGTTTGAAACTACGCATTGTTGTTCTCGGGATATCACTAACTCAGCGCACCCTCCTGCACGTAACATTCGATGCAGTTCGTCCAAATAATCATTGGACAACGCTAACCGAGGCGCATGTTCGGCAAATAATTTGGCCCCCAACAACCTTTCTGTAGTTGAATGGCCATTGTGGAACGGGTTGTAGAAACTTAACTCGGATTGGCGAATGGTGTTACCTCTTGGCCAAAGCAGTCCCTGATGGAGACAGTGCCTCTGGAACAACTCAGATGGACTGGCATTATTGCCTACTGCCCGTCTCGCCAAAGCGTGAGCGGCAATATTCAGTCCCCATTCTACGCCGCTAAACTCCTCAAGTTCGCGCCACTGTGCAAGCAACATCAGCAGTTTCGCGTCCGTATGGGTGCCGCTACCAGGCCTTAGTACACGGGAGTGCAATACGCTTAGGAAACTGTGACTAAGCACAAAGCCTTGTTGCAATAAGACCGCATGCATATTGGCATTGGCTTGCCGCCGCTGCATGTGATCCATTGCCCCCCGAACGGCTGTCATCGCCCCTTCTATTTCCTTATCAATTGAAGCTTTTTTTAACAGGTCATAAAGATCGAAGTCGATCTGCTCATAATCACCAGGTCGCAAACTTCGGGCCAACGTATTCAGCACACGCAACGGGTCCTCAATATAGTCCTGTGCAAATCGACTAATAACACCGCAGCCCCCCTGTTCAACTTCGCTGAGCCAAACTTCTAGGCAGTCTTCCTGCCAAACCACATCAGCCAGCACTGAGCGCTCATCAACGTCTACGAACAAGGTGCATAGTGTCTGCTGTAGCGCTGCTGCCAAAGTATTTGCCAATAATTCCCTTACCCAACCAGAGATATCCTGCAGTCTCGAGACATCCTGCCAGAGGGCTGCAGCACATATTTCCAGCGCATCTAACAACTCAGAACGACTCAGTAATTCGCGCAGACTAATCTGCAATTCCTGCTCTTTAAGACTGTCCTCCAAATCATCGGGCTGGAACAGACTTTGTGGAATCGTGCGTAGACGCTCCAGTCCGTCATCAGATCTCAGACGCTGCAAGGCAGCGTACATCACTGATGGATCGTTCGTATCTACACCCTGCAACTCCACCGCCAAGGCGGCCAGATAGCATTCGCAGACCCAATTAGCCGCGAAAGGATCTCCGTCGAATTGATTCAATTGCTCAACTCGACGACGAAACAACATTGGACGCAAAGCCCCCAAAATCAGTGGGTCGCTTAAGAAATCGGTGATTGTTTCACCTCCTATTCTAAAGCGCAGACGCAGAGCATCTACCCACTGCCGGGCTCCAATGGTTATCGGTTCGCCCTGGCGTTTCCAGACAAAATTCACACGGGCATTGCTACCGCTGCGAAAGCGTAACATCGCATCGGTGCCATCGCTGTAGCGCACTACTTCAAGAGCCGTCATCTGCTGATGCAGGCAGAAGGTGACGTCAATCAGATGTTGCCCCCAACTCCCCGTAGGTGGCTTATATGTTGGCGTCGACCCGGAAACAATGAATTCGAACTGCCAACGCATACGCGCGTTGCTCTTCTCCGCTAGTCCATGTGCTTTCCGTAGGATACAAGTATGTATTTCGCGAGGACGCATTACTGAAGTTTCATATGAAGTGCCCGCAGCAACCAACCCCTCATCTTGCAAATAATCGCCAAACGCTTCAGCAATCTCAAAGTTTACTTGTTGTGTGGTATCTGCCAATGGCTGGAAGCCATGGGGAACTAGCCAGTCAGCCAAATCATGCTTAATGGCGAATCGTTTGGAGATTCGTCCTGGCGCAAACTCGCGCAAGGCTTGATAAAATGGCAAGCCCTCCCATTTCCCCTTGTTATCCACCCCTCGCTGTAGAACTACAAAAAGGTTAGGAATATTCAACTCGGCAAATAGCGCCTCCGGAATAAATTCAGGCATTGGCGAGCGGCCGCGCGACAATCCTTTCCATTGCTCACCATACTCACACCAGCGTGTCATCAGGTTTCGCCTGAGCGTTGGCAAGAAGGCCAGCATCAATGAACGTGGTGAGGCCCAAAGCACCTGCTGCAATACAGCTTCTTCAATACGTAATGCTTCCTTGAGGTAACTGACGAAACGGTCTTGACTGCTACCAGGTTGCAGCACCAGATCTACGACGGACAGCAACGTCTTCAACTGCGCGGAGTACGATTTAGGATGGTTCAGTATGTTCCATACCGAGCCCTGGTTGAGTTGTATAGCTAGCCAGTCGAGCGTCGCCATCGCTCCCTGCATTTTTTGGATATGCCCGTTCTGCAGAGGCAACCTCTGTCCCTTGATTTCAGGGGAAAGCAATTCTTCATAACGCTGAAAGGCAACACGGTCCCGGCCAAACTCGGAGAGCACCACCAGCATCCATGGACGCATATTACGAGAACGTCCTGCACGTCCTTTTCGCTGCAAATAGGAAGCTACATTCCGTGGCGCCTTGTGTTGCAGTACAGCGCCCACCGATGGGTCGTTGAAGCCTACCTCCAGTGAAGCAGTAGCCACTACTAAGTCGGAGCTAGGGTCAACACCAGCGTCCTGGCTGGAGGTGCGTCCCACTCGAGCTCGATCACACCCATCAAGTGGATGGCCAATATCTATTCCTACCTGCCAGTCCTGCCCTAACTGGATACGCTTGAGGCGCCCCTGATGATCCAAAAAATGGCTTCCTCCCCTAAGGCTTGCAAGCGGAGCGTGATCCGGAATCAGGTTACTTCCATTAGCCTTCCACCCTTCGGCGTCGGCAAGTTGATGATATAACCGATTATTGACGTCCAGATCATCAGTAAATACAAAGGCTTTGCTGCCCCAGGTACCTGCTGACCGCCCATCACGGTTGTCGAGGATGCGGCGGGTCAGCATGCTAGCCTGAATAGTGGTAGATAGTAGGGCTGTTTGCGAAACCGGATCGCCCCGCAGCAGCATCAGGTATTCAGCGCCTTCGTCGACCATCTCGTCCGCCACCGGCTCGATTAACTCAACATGCCCATCTTTCGCCCCTATCAACTCGGCGAAGAAGGCAGCAGCATCATTCAATGTGGCAGACAGGCCTACGAAGTGCGGCCGGCACTCGCTGCGCTTCATCCATCGCCGCAACAAATAGGCGGTTTGGGCTCCGCTACTTCCTCCATAGGTATGCACCTCATCGAGCAGCACTAATGTCGGCCCCGCCGAGGCGCCCACCCCAAAAAGGCCGTGGAAGTCGTAGTTCCCAAGATGCTGATTCAGCATTTCAGTAGTAGTGAATAGAATATCCGGCGGCACCTTGGCCTGGGATCTGCGGGTCAGAATGACTTCGTCGCCAGGAACGCAATGGCCACAACGACTGCAATGTAGTTCCTCGCGGTCCTCAACAAGGCTACTCAGTCGCCATTCCATGCTCCCTGCGCAACCCGAACTGGCACAGCGCATCAGATCAAACGACAGATTAATGTTGCGTTCCTGGGCTTTTAAACGGGCATGCTTCAAATCCACTAAGGTATCGCCAAAGAAGGCCCCAATACGGATCTTTCGGTTAGCTTGTGATTGAACCAATCCATCTAACTTACGGCACTGGCTCCAAGTTTCCATAAACTGATCTTTGAGCAACTCCCGCCGTGGATATATAGCCAAAATCCGTACCCGCGGTGTCGCGTCTTTCGCTAAATCACCGACCAGAGCGGTCATCGCCGGCAAGTAAAATGCCAGAGTCTTACCACTTCCAGTACCAGCACAGACAATGCTTCCGGTTGTATGAGGAGAACGCTCAAACCACTGCTGTAAGATTCGAGTAGTCGCACGCAACTGGAAACCAGCAAGCTTCACGCTCCCCCCCTCATCTCCCAATAACTCACGGAGGGGGACCTCAAATCGCTTTACTGCCCTATCCCCCATGACTTGTTGCAGTCGTGACAAAAGCAGATGCGAGTATTGGTCACGGCGTGGGTAACTCCGTGCTCGTCGAACAAAACGGAAATCCGATACAAGAGTACGGGCCTGTTCTACCGGCTTGTTCAAGAACCACTGACGCAGACTACGGTAGAGGTGTACCGCCTCCCCCATTCGAGTCCGATATCTCTTGGACAACCCTTCAGGGTGCGGTGACTCGATTAGCATCGCGTGATCGCACAGTCCCAGCAATACGTCTAAAGAATTTAGGTTGGGCAGTACATCTTTCAGCACAGTCAACACTTCGTCTTCGGTAAAGAAGCCGTTAGTATCTCCCCACGCTAACAAACATGTTTCTAGCTCTTCCAACCGATCAAGGCCGGCATGTAAGCACTTGAGAGATATAGTCATCAAAATAGTTTCCGACTGCGTTCTACTATAAACTGATCGAGCATATTATTATCTAGCAACCAACCAAACGTATCCTTATCTAACGCTGACAAGGAGACACACCCTGAGGTGCGGCGTTGATTCAACAACATAAAAAACCGTTTAACATTTTCCGGCAAATTTAATGTCATTCGATCTCTTACTTCTTGCATACGAACTACCAAATCCATCAACTCTTCGAGCGGCCAAACCGTCGACGGCACTGTTCTAGCCAAAGTAATAAATTTTTTCTGTAGTTCGACATACTCACTGTAAATCTTTTCTAAACCTGGTATATCACGCTGATTCTCAAGAATCGCCTTCTCAACCACACAACTGTTAAAAAGCTGCTCAGTCCAAGCTTTCCAGCAAGAATCAACTTTTTCAGAAAGCTGTTCAGTTAAGTGCTGCAATGCCTTTTGCGCGTTATCCAAAGCATCGTCCTGGCGAGCAAGGTTCTTATTTTTTCGCCAAACCTGGACAAAACTCTTGACGCTAGCTTCCACTTTGGATCGTTGGTCATGAAATGCCTCTGTCAAGTCCATGGACTCAGGGGCATCTGCTGGGAGCACTGCAAGTGCAGTGGTTTGTCGTTGCAACTCTTTAAGACGCTCAGCGAACTTGCTGAAACGCTCATGGATACCTCTGCAGTCGTCAATTGCAACTCTCGACTGACCAGCGGTTTGGTTAAGATGGTACTGTTCGCGTAGTGCATGGATTTGCTGCTCAAGCGTAGTCACGGCCAGCCTCCCGCAAGTCCGACAAGGTCTCGGTCAACTCGTCAAGCAGTTCGGTCACTGACTCTTGCGAAAGTTGCAAGACATCGAGGCCAACCAGACGGTTCTCATTCTCCAATCGCGGTAGTACGTGCTGGTAGAAAATGCTCCAGCAGTTCAGCGCCTCAACGACTTCCCGCAACCGCAGTCCATCTAGTTGGTTGACTAACTGCAGTCGCTTGATCGAATCGGCCTCAAGTCGAAGCGCGTGCCCCCCTTTTATAGCCCCCCATACGTCATTACTCTTTAGCCCAACTAGTATCACACACAATTTTTTCGAGTTCGGAAAGTCAACAGGTTGTGGATAGTGAAATCCGTTATCACTCACCCCACGTATGAGTTCGATCATTTCGTCAATCAGGGCATAGAACTGTTCCTGACGAGTGCAACCCTCCAAAACTTCCAGGGCACAAATTGAAGGTTGGAACGCTTGCATGATTTCTTTGTCAAGGCGTGCCAGTTTATGCTCTTGAAGTCCTTTTAGCGCGTCCCGAAGCGGCCTGAGCGCCAGATCGCCATCAATTCCATGATCATTCACTGAAACCAACTTCAGCCAGGCGTCCCGCCTCTCATCCCACTCACTTAGAGTCTGTTGGCGAAACTGCTCCAACGCCGAAACAACAGACCGCGGTAGAGATTCTCGAATTTGCTCCGCAGGCCTGAGCAACTCATTCAAACGCTGGCGATCGTTACTGCAGTCTCCTAATAACCCCAACCCCTTCGCAAGTTGTATTTGATCTTGCATCAATACAGATAGATTGGCACGATCTTCGGAGGCAAGCGTTTGTAGAACTCCTGGAACCCAACGCGCAGCGAAATTCTGGCAACGAAGATAGTCATCAAATCCACTCGAGTACTGCCAACCAATATCAGAAGATTTGGCATTGAAATATTCGTGACGCAGCAAAGCTAAGGCCACCCCTTGGAGGAATGCAACGCGCTCTGGCTGCAAAAAATCTTTTTCCGTACAAAATTTCAAGGTCCAACCCGCCACATTACCTATCGCATATGGAAGTTCGATAGGAATCAGCCTTCTCTTGAGAAGTGGTCTTTCTCTTAAGCCATACCACTCATAACGACTATATCGCAAGTAAATGCGTTCCAGTCCTGAGCGTAAATCACGAGCAAGATCCTGATCCAGTTTCTGTTTACGCTGAAACCAAAGCGAAACAGCTTCCTGAATTTTTTCGATTCTCTGCTGGTCGACATCTAGAGATGAAGGAGGGTTCCTCTCTCGGTGTACAGTTCCATTATCTTGAGCAATTCTCTTTTCCGCAGACGGCCACGTAGAAGAGGCCCCCTTCCCCTCCCTTAGTAGTTCGGCTAGCCCCTTCAGCCCAAAAAATTGGGCCACTTGAGAGTCCAAATTAACCTGCAACTCATCAATCGAACGACTGTCGTAGCCCCAGATAGCCGCCAAAGTTTCACAACGTGCTGGATCATCAAGTCGGTAGAGATCCGCCAAGCCGGCGCCAGTCTTGAGTCCTGCAAATTCTGCCGGGGGGAACCGATGTTCTTCACAACTTTGGCGATGGTGGCGCAGCACACGCAACACGATCTGATTCAACACCTGACGGGGATTGAACCTCAACTCATCGTCGGTTTTGCAGTAATGGTCAGCCAACGCAGCAATAGCGTTACGATTGAATGGAAAGAGAGGAACTCCGCAGGGAGCATTGCCAAACGCCTGAAGCTCTTCTGTAGCCCCCTCCTCATCCTGCCAGACCGGCGGCCAAAGAGGAGCGTCCGAACGTGTGTACCAAGAACTCTCTAGTGCCGAACGACCGTGGCGGGCAGCATTGAGGTAACGCCCACAAAAGTTGATGATCCGCTCAAGAGTCTTTTCGCGCTGTAGCCCATTATCGCGAATCAACCATTCATATTGTGCTCGAGTCTTGATTGTATCCTGACGCCGCAGGTATCCCTGGTAACCATCCGTTACAGCTAAAACTGAGCGAAGTGTGCATAGCTCTTGCTCTCCATCCCGCACGGCCTCCTCTAGGAGGCTATCGATCAGGACGTCCTCAATAGCCGAGATTGCTGCCATATCCTCGACCAGTACCACAAGTGTGCGATCCTGAAGTTTGAGAGTACGGCGAATATCCTTGAACAACTCCTGGAACCCACCGCCATTGAAGCTAAACAGATAACGAAATGCTGTTCGAGTAGACTCGCCCAATACCTCGTTCAACACCCGCACTGCACTTGCTCGAGCTTGGGGATTGGTGTTCAACTGCGCCTGCCCAATATACTGACGCGCATTTTGCGAAAGATCGTCGAGATTGAAGCTGAAATCTAAGTCTTCTTCCCTGATCTCATAATCATTCCGGCTCAACTCTTGGTCGGTTGCCCCCTGGGTCAATCGGCTTGCGAATTGGTAAATACAGTGTTTCGGATCAAGTAAACTCGTTTTGAAGTTGGAGTCAGTGATCAACTCCGAAAGCCCTCTCCCAGGTGCGGTATGCACTTGAATATCCTTCCAACGCCTCCCCTCTTCAATCGACAACTGCTGCCGCGCCTCAGGATTCTCGCGGTAGTAGCGAATGACCTCTGCGGATCGTTCATTTAACCTGTGCAACTGTTGCGCCATAAAGGTCAACAATAGATCAGCAACCTCCTCCGTCTTCAGTAGATCGCCAACAGAGCGGATTCGTGCGCGCGCTTGCTCAAAGTCTTCGCCCTCTAACCCATCTAGCAATTTCTCCAGCACCTGGCGCAAGCTAGCATTCTTAGGAATCCTGACGATGTGCCAGCCGTCGGATATTGGCTGCAGCTTCAACTGGGCTTCCAACCAGCGAATCAGATGCGATTTACCGACGCCCGAACGGCCAATCAACGGAATAGGTCGCTCTACTTCCATGAAATGACTGAGCAGCGCTTCTTCAGTACATTCCTGATCCACACCATTTCCGACCCGGACCAGTTGCATCGGCTCATGCACCGCCAGCAGTACATGTTCGGCTAACTCTTCCGCTTCGGTACGAATGCACTGAAGGACATTCTCGGGGCTTGGCCAGTAATTGAGCAGACTCATATGGATACCTCAGCGCGGTAATGGATCTCACCTACAAGGCGCAGAACACCATTTGGTAACTGCAGGCGCATACTTGCGCTATCGTCCGAAGCCTTCTCCAGTCGAAGGCGGAAGGCACTCTCCAAACGAACTAGAGCGTGGCTAAGTGCCGCGCTGATCTCATATGGGTCATCCGGCTGCCAACTCTCCATCAGCGGCTCAAGCAATAAGCGATAGCGCCCGCCATCAAGCATCGGTAGATACTCCGCCAACCGCTCGATAAACACGCGGATCGGTAACGGGCTGCTATCTACAAAAACTTTCTCTAGGGATGGTCTGAAGTAGCCATGTATTTCCCCGGCATACCACCTAGCGCAACTTTTAAACTCGCCAAATGATCAAAAAA